>DATAQX010000398.1:0-8365 GCA_036264455.1 Silvibacterium sp.
CCACCTGCTCCTATGGCGTATGCAGCAGATTTCTGGCTTCTTTGGGTAGATTGCCGATCAAATCCGCGAGCAATAGCTTGAGTTCCTTGCTGTCGGTTGTAAAGGCGAACCCTTTGCAGTTGGGCTGTAGCGCACGGGCGATCTCAAGGTCGCGAAAGAGCAGTTCGCGAAGCTTATCACGGGCTTTGTCGGATGAAAAATACGAGTCTTTCCAAATGGTACTCAGTTTCCGGCCGATGAGAAAGAGACAAAATGCGGTCGGGGCACACATCTTCTCGCATACCGGTTGTTGTAACGAACTGAGGAAACGATGACCCGATGGTTTAGCGGCAAAAGCGCAGAATACCGGTAGCGATTGCCGCCGAGCCGCACAGGCGCCCAGTCCGAAAGGGTTTACGGACCGGGCTTCCGGTTACTCTCCTCCCACTGCTCCGGAGGCATTCATGAGCTGCTGATAAAGCTGCGCGGCACTCGCCGGAACATCAGAGGTTGTATACAACTCTCCCGTGGTCGTTGTAGGATGCGCAGACTCCCGCTCTTAGCGCTAAACCAACAGGAACCAAATCCAGTCACGATTCAGAAAGAGGGATATCTATGCCGGATGCAATTGAGCCAGACCGGAACGGCCAGACAGTGTGGGATCGCGTGGCGGCGAGCCGCCAGTTCAGGGACCTGATGGCTATGAAGAAAACGTTCATCATTCCGGCCTTCATTTTCTTTCTGGCTTACTACTTCATGTTGCCGATTCTTGTTGGCTATGCGCCTGGATTCATGTCCATCAAGGTCTGGGGCAATGTCAATATCGCCTATCTGTTTGCGCTATCCCAGTTCTTCATGGCATGGATCATCGCCGGCCTCTACGTTCGCGCAGGCGATAGGTTCGATGCGATCTCGAAGGACATTATCGAAAACGCGCTGAAGACCGGGAACTCCGAAGGAGACAAATAGGCCGTGTCTGCTCCACTGGTGATGTTTCTGGTTTTTATCGGTATCACTCTGGCCATTACCTATTGGGCATCGAAGCGCTCCGCGGGCGCGAGCGCCTACTTTGCCGCCGGCCGCCAGATCAAGAGCTGGCAGAATGGCGTGGCGGTGGCAGGGGATTACATGAGCGCTGCTTCTTTTCTGGGAATCGCAGGCATTATTGCGTTTCAGGGGTATGACGGCTTCATGTTCTCGGTGGGCTGGCTGGTCGCTTACCTCACGGTCCTCCTGGTAATTGCGGAGCCGCTGCGCAACGCCGGAAAGTACACCATGGCCGATGTTCTGGCCTATCGCCTGAAGCCCAGGCCGGTGCGCGCGATGGCCTCGCTGAGCACGCTTACCGTCAGCACCTTCTATATGGTCGCGCAGATGGTTGGCGCCGGAGCGCTGGTCGCGCTGCTGCTTAAAGGCTCCGGCATCTCCTACACCACGGCCGTTATTGGCGTGGGCGTGCTGATGATCGTCTATGTGGTCTTCGGCGGCATGCTGGCGACTACCTGGGTGCAAATTATCAAAGCCATCCTTCTGATGGCGGGCACGCTGCTGCTCAGCATCCTGGTGATGTCTCATTTCCACTTCAGCTTTCACGCTTTCTTTAACGCCATCGGCCATGTCACCTATCACGACAAAGGGCAGCCGGTGGTGAAGGACTTTCTGCAACCGGGGCTGCGCTACAAGCCGCCTTACGGCCCGCTGGACCTTATCTCACTCGGTCTGGCGCTGATCTTCGGCACAGCGGGTCTGCCGCATATCCTGGTCCGGTTCTACACCGTTCCCGATGCCAGAACCGCGCGGCACAGCGTGGTCTGGGCGATGGCGCTTATCGGGGGCTTCTACATCATGACGACCTTTCTCGGCTTCGGCGCCGCTACCATCGTTGGCCGCGACTTCATCGCCACTCACGGCGGCAACAATATGAGCGCGCCTCTTCTGGCACAGGCACTGGCTGGCGACATCTTCTTTTCCTTCATCTGCGCCATCGCGTTTGCCACGATACTCGCGGTCGTGGCCGGGCTGACGATCAGCGCTTCCACTTCCTTCGCCCATGATTTCTGGACTAACGTGATTCACAGGGGCGTGGAACGTAAACCGGGCGAGGAGGTCCGCGTGGCTCGGGTTTCGGCCTTTGTGGTCGGCGCAATCGCGATCACGATTGCCATTCTGCTCGGTCCTACTGCCAATGTGGCCTTCCTTGTGGCGCTGGCTTTTGCCGTGGCCGCTTCCGCCAACCTGCCGGTTATCGTGCTTTCCATCTTCTGGCGCCGTTTCAATACGACGGGAGCGGTGGCGGGCCTCGCGGTTGGTCTGCTGGCTTCGATCGGCCTCATTCTTGTCAGCCCCAGCCTGATGGCCGTCGATCCGCCGACAGTCACGGGTACAGCGCGACACCTGATTCAGGCGAGGGCGTGGTTCCCGCTGGAGAATCCCGGCATTCTAAGCATCCCTCTTGGTTTCCTCGGTGCTATTCTTGGCACCCTGCTCAGCCACGAGCCAACGTCACAACACAAATTCAACGAACTGCTGGTGCGCTCGAATACCGGGTTGGGCGCAGAGAAGGCGGCGGCGGGACACTGAGTTTATGCCCCGGCTTTCGTCGGCGTTCGACGCCATCTTAGCTGCGCTAAGGTGGGGCACCCGGGCGATTACAGTGAGATGTGGAGGGCTCGTCATCTTCTGTTTTGCGGGTGTTGCAGGGGTGTCCGGGCTCGGGGTGGGCTACGTCAGCCTGGGATCATGGCTTCTGGGTTCAAGAAGCAGGGCACGCAACTCGCGGCGGCCGATCACGTGGGCGACCTCTCTGAATCCGAAGAAGGGCATCAACAAAACAAAACACGTGACGCCCACGGCCAGCAGGCCTTTGGGATTCCATCCGAGAAATGGCGGAAGGCTCTCAGCGATGGTGCGTCCGCGCCATAAGCCCACGGCGACACTCTCGATGACGTGAAAGACGATCATCAGCACGGTGAAGACGAGACACTTGTAGAGGATGGGGTAGATGAGCGGCTTGCTCCTAAACCGCGTTCCAAGATTGAAATGCTCACCGACTAGAAGGACCTTGGCGAAGACGAAGGCATTGATGATCGCGAAAGCGTGCTCCTCGGTGTCCAGATGATACTGCGACAGGATGATGCTCTTATGAATTGAAAGCATTCCGAAGACGACCCAGAGGTAGAGGAAGATTACGAGTAAGCGCCTGAATTCTCCGGAGGCTTTCTCTTTGAGGGTCTGCTGCTTCGGGATGGAAAGGGTTTTCTCTGCCATGTCAGGCCTCCCTTTTTTACGGCCGCAGCAGAAATCGTGCGTTTACTGGAGACTCTAAGCCAGAATCCCAGTCTCGGCAACTGGCAAATCTGCCATCATCCACCGGCCGTGGCATTCAGATTTTGTGGACAAGTATGGGGCACCTTTTCTGTGCCTGATTCGGTGGAAAGCAGGTCCTTCGACTACGGCTGCTTCGCAGCCTCCGCTCAGGATGACATCAGAGTGGTTCTGGGAGGGGAAACGTGGGCAGCAGGGGGTTAACTTTGACAGCGACGGTGCGCTTCAGCTGTCCGCAGGCGGCGTAGATGTCTCGGCCACGGGGGCGGCGGATGAAGGCGGGGATTCCGTTGTACTTGAGGCGGGCCTGGAACTCCATGACCTGATGGGGCGGAGGCATGTCATAAGGCATGTGCGGGCCGGGATTCCAGACGATGAGGTTGACCTTGAGCGGGCGGCCGACGCGGCGCAGGAGCTTGCCGACTTCGTCGGCGTGGGTGAGCTGGTCGTTGACGCCGCCGAGCAGGACGTATTCGAAGGTGAGCTTTTCCCTGGGGCGGAGCGGGACCTGGCGGACGGCGTCGACGAGGTGCTGAATGTCCCATTTGCGGGTGATGGGCATGATCGTGGTGCGCACCTTGTCATTGGGCGCGTTGAGGGAGATGGCGAGCTTGGGACGGATGGCTTCTGAGGCAAAGCGCAGGATGCCGGGGACGATGCCTGAGGTAGAGACGGTCATGCGCGATTCGGCGATGCCGATTTCATGGACAAGCAGGCGTACGGCGTCCATGAAGGCGTCGTAATTAAGGAAAGGCTCGCCCATGCCCATGAAGACGAGGTTGATGCGATCGCGGCCGATCTGGACGTCATGACGCTTGAGGACGGCGACTACCTGTCCGGCGATTTCTCCAGCGGTGAGGTTGCGGATGATGCCGAGTTTCGCGGTGAGGCAGAACTGGCAGTTGACGGCGCAGCCGATCTGGCTGGAGACGCAGATGGTCGAGTCGTGGTAGCCGGTGTCGCTGCCGTCTCCGGTTTCTCCATCGTCGCCTTCGGGCATCCAGACGGTCTCGACGGTCTGGCCGTCGCCGGTCGAGATGAGATAGCGTTCGGTGCCGTCGACGGAGCGGTAGGTCTCGACAATGGAGGGCAGGCCGATGTGGTATCCGGCGTGGGTAAGCTGGTCGCGAAGGGCTTTGGGCAGGGTGGTGACGTCGCCAAGGTCGTCGGCCCAATCACGGTAAAGAGCCCTGGAAAGCTGCCGGGCGCGGTAGGCGGGAGCGGAAAACTCTCGGAGCAAATCGCTAAGCTGCTGATTATAAAGGCCAAATAGCGATCGCACCCCTTGTGCTCGGGGAGAGTCTAAAATAGAGAGTAGATTTTCCCTGCCTGACGTCATCGCAACACCGAATTCTGTTGTGCCAGCATAGCGCATCGGCAACGTCGAATCGCAGCGTTCTTGTCTTTGATGAGCGATGGACCCGGCAGGTCAACAATAATAGCCCCGGCAACAAGGCCCCAGCAATAAGCCCAGCGACGAAAGGGCGCGAGATTCATGGACAACGAGAGAAACATACGCCGCACCATCCTGCCTAACGGACTTACGATTCTGACCGAGAAGATGAATCACATCCGATCCGTGGCGATGGGGGTGTGGGTAGGCGCGGGGTCGCGCCACGAACTGGCCGAAGTGAACGGGATTTCCCATTTCGTAGAGCACATGGTGTTCAAGGGCACGAAAAACCGGTCGGCTCAGATTATTGCGCGCGAGGTAGATGCGATTGGCGGCAACCTGGATGCGTTCACAGGCAAGGAAACGGTCTGCTTCAATATGAAGGTGCTGGACGAGCACGTGCCGACGGCGCTAGAGGTGCTGTCGGACCTGGTGCTGAATCCAGTGTTCGCGAGTGAAGAGATTCACCGCGAGCGCGGCGTGATTCTGGAAGAGATCAAGATGGACGAGGACAATCCCGACTACCTGGTGCATGAGATTTTCACCCAGAACTTCTGGAAAGACCATCCGCTGGGCAAGCCGATTCTGGGCACAAAGGAAACAGTCCGGAAATTTGACCGCGATACACTGATGGATTTCTATGGCGGACGGTTTCTGGGCGGCAACATGATCTTTTCGGCGGCGGGAAACATCGACCATGACAGCTTTGTAGAGCAGGTGGCACGGCGGTTCGATTCGCTGCCGGCGGGGCAGAGCGCCAAGCCGGATGCCCCGCCGAAGACAACTGCGAGGATCAATCTGCGAAATAAGAAGTCTCTCGAACAGGTACAGCTTTGCCTGGGAGTGCCGGCTCCGCCGGTGGCCGATGAGTCGCGCTATGTGACGCTGGTGCTGAATACGGTGCTGGGTGGAGGGATGAGCTCGCGGCTCTTCCAGACGATTCGCGAGGAGCGCGGATTGGCGTATGCGATCTATAGCGACCTGAATCCTTATAGCGATACGGGATCGCTGTGCGTGTATGCGGGAACGTCGGCGGACAAGGCGGTGCAGGTTGTCGACCTGGTGATGGCGGAGTTCACCCACCTGAAGCGCGAATTGCTGCCGGCAGACGAGCTTCGCCGGGCCAAAGACCAGCTGAAGGGCAATCTGCTGCTTTCGCTGGAGAGCTCCACGTCAAGGATGTCGAACCTGGCGAGGCAGCAGATGCACTTTAACTACTTCTTCGGATTGCAGGAGATTCTGGACAAGGTAGAAGAAGTCACCGATGAGCAGGTAATGAGCATGGCTAACAGCCTGTTCCATCCAGACCTGGTGGCGGTGACGTTGCTGGGAAGACTCGACGGGCTGAAGCTGACGCGGAACCGGCTGGTGTGTTAGAGGCAGGGATTAGCCATTAGGGATTAGGGATTGGGAGAGCCAGTTCACCAGAAGTGTTTTGTTTCACTAAAGCTTGAAAACCATCACCTAATGGCTAATCCCTAATGGCTAATGGCTGCCTTTTCCGAGCGTTGCGCTGGTGCGCTGCGTCTTGATCCTTTAGGATTGCGTTTGGTGGGTGCTGTGCACCCACTCAGGTGAGAACTAACTTTATGAAGTATTTGATTGACCGAGAACAAGCCCCCCTTCTCAGAAGGCAGGTTCGCAGACGGCGTGAAGCCGGCTTTACGCTGATGGAGCTTTTGATCGTCATCTCCATCATGCTGATCCTCATGCTGATTGCGATTCCCAACTTCGCGGGCATGAAGATGCAGGCGAACGAGACGTCGGCGATTCAATCGCTGCGCGCGATCTACCAGGCACAGATCCAGTATCAGACGACGTATCCGGCGAACGGGTTTGCGGCCTCTCTGACGACGCTGGGAGGCGATCCGAAGTCAGGGCAGGCCTCACCGCAATCGGCACAATTGCTGCAGGGCGATCTGGCCGGTGGACAGAAAAGCGGATATACCTTCGCCATCGTGAATCCCACGAAGGTTACGGTGAACAACCAGGACATGTATACCGGTTACGAGGCGACGGCTGTTCCCCAGGCGGTGGGCAAAACCGGACGTCGCGGCTTCTGCATCGATCAGCAGGGTGAGGTGAAGGCCGATCCCACGGGTGGCACCAACTGTACGGTCGCTTTGCAGTGACGCGGCGGGCCATACGCGCCGGCCTGCTGATTTTCTTACTGGGACCATGTCTCGCCATGGCGCAGTCGCCGTTGACGGCGAATGCGCTGGCTGACCGCATTGACCGACACTACAATTCATTGCGCTCACTCGAGGTGCGCTTTGCCCAGCAGTATGACGGCATGGGTATGAACCGTAAGGAAACGGGCGTGCTCCTGCTGAAGAAGCCGGGCAAGATGCGCTGGACGTATTCACAGCCGGCGGGAAAACTGTTCATTCTCGACGGGAGCGACGGGTATTTCTATTCGCCGGGGGACACCGAAGTGCAGCGGGTTCCGGTGAAGAAGCTGGACGACATGCGCTCTCCGCTTCGGCTGCTGCTGGGGCATACGAAGCTGGCGCAGGAGCTGACGGCACTGACGATTGCTCCTCAGGCCGACGGGACGTATGTGCTGACGGGGATTCCGAAGGGAATGGAAAAGCGCGTCGCGGCCTTCAGCGTGACGGCGACGCCTGAAGGGATCATCCAGTCGATACGCGTCGAGGAAATAGACGGCATCACGAATACTTTTCAATTCATCGGTGAGACGCCGAATGTGGCGGCTCCGGATGCGAGCTTTGTGTTTATCGCACCGGCCGGGGTGAACGTGGTGAACGGAATGCCTCCGGTTTAGGACTGGCCGTCCAGACAGATGCGCCTGCGGCGTGATGAACTACATTTGCAGATATTCGGCGGGCGTGATGATTCTTGTGCGCTTGTGGGATTTGAGTGCCAGGAGGTCCTTGTCGCCGGTGATGATGAGGTCGGCATTGCCGCGCTCGGCGCATTCGAGGAATTTGTCGTCAGAGGGGTCTCGACAGAGGTGGATGGTGCCGCGGATCGTGACACGAATCGAGCGCTCGAGCATTCTTCGCAGCGTATCTTCGGCCAGTTGACGGCTCCATCTGAATCTTTCCGTCAGTACTCTGATTAGTTCAACGTCGATTTCGTCACACGTGGCGATGACGTCTTCATTGACCGCTTTTTCCAATGCACGCGTAGGAGTTCCCCGCTTCGATGCAAATTGCAGGGCCGAAATGCTGACATTTGAGTCAACAACCACGATCATCCGGCTGCCCGGACTTTGCGCTCGCGTTCCGCCTGCATTTCGGCGCGGACTTCTTTGATGAGTCGCGGCACGTCTTCCTCGGTGTAGCCGTATGGGTTGCGCGTGGCCGCGTATTCGCCGATTTCCTGAAGCCATTTTCGCGTCCGCTCTTGCTGCAAGGCGCGGAAGGCTTCGCGGAAGAGCTCGCTCATGGTGCGGCTGTCCCGTTTGGCTATTGCTTCGGCTTGTTTCGCCATCTCGGGCGGTAGGCTGATGGTGTAGACCTTTGACTTGCGATCATGCGACTTGGGTGCAGCCGATTTGCGAACAGCAGATTTAGGTTTCGCTGTGGCCATATTGTGATATTACAGCGTAATGGATTCCATTACAGGTAAATTCGAGTAGGATTTTGGCCATGACAAGCTCGATTCGGCCTTGCGCTTCACTTCCCTGGCGGTTCTTCATTTTGA
>DATAQX010000423.1:0-11468 GCA_036264455.1 Silvibacterium sp.
CCTGCGCCGCCCACCCCGCCGCGGTTTCCGCCAACTCCTCCGCGATCCCCGACACCGCCGCGGTTATTACTGCCCAAATTGCCGCCCTGGCGCCCGATCTGATTCCGTGCGCCGGCCTGGCGGTTAGCCAGCGAGTCGCCACGAGCCGAGCCGCCAAAACGGTCGGCTGTGGCACGATCCCTATACGGAGCGCCGCCCCGATGTGACGGGTTGTGTTGCCATCTGTTGCCTCCAGCTCCGCCAACACCGCCGACGCCGCCTGCACCGCCGACGCCGCCGACACCTCCAGCGCCGCCAACACCTCCAGGGCGGCCAGCTCCACCAACACCTCCCGCTCCGCCAACGCCCCCGACGCCTCCCGCTCCGCCAACGCCGCCGCGAGCGGGTAGCTGCGACGCGCGATTACCGCCATTCCCGCGATTGCCGCCATTGATGTTTGAGTTGCGGTTGAAATTGTTATTGTTGTTGATCGTGATGTCGTTATTGCCGCCCCAGCCGCACCCCCATCCCCAGCCGCCGCCCCAGAACGCACCCATGGCAACGCCAATGCCAAAAGAAATAGCCATCCCTGCCGCGTAGTATCCAGGCGGCGGATAGTAAATGGGGGGATAGGGGTAGACCGGCGGTCCGTAAACCACTGTGGGATTGTAGGCAGGCACGTACACGACTTGCGGATTCGCCTGCTCCACGACAATTACGCTCTTGCTTTCGATGACCTTTGTTTCCACCTTCTGTTGCTCATTCGACTTCAAGTTGCCCGTGTCCTGAGCCTTCTTGCGCATGTGCTGCACGGCATCCATGACATCGTTCTGCTGCGCTAGAAATGCATTGCCAAGATCAGTTGTCCACTGAAGATCGTCTCCCAGGCGCTTGACCACGTCAGGAAGCCCGGCGAGCGCCTGAACGCTCGGATCCCACGGCTGCTTAGCCACAGCATCGGCAAGCGCTTTGTCTTTCAGCCCCGGATTTTTCGTCAGCCACTGCTGGAGCTGGATGATTTCAAGAGGATACGTACAAGCCGCGAGGACCTGGGCCAACATCGGGTCGGGATAAAGCGCAATGGGCGCAACGAGCGAATCCAGCTGGTCGGCAGGAATCTTCGCAGTCTGGTTCTGTGGCGCCGCCGCTTGGGTCTGCCCTGAGGAAGGCATACTGGCCAGGGTATCTCCAGGGGCAAGAACAGCTATGCAAATCGCAACGAGCAGATTTCGAATTCCCGCACCCATTCCTTTTGCCCTCGGATTCATGCTGACCCTCCTCTGCATTTTTGAGGGAGCGCCGTGGGCTCGAACGGTCGATGAAACTCAGCCCATCGAGCAACCAGGCAAACCCTGCGCATCAAGCGCTAAACAATTTGACCAACGCCTCACAGATTGCTTCTCGCTTGTCACATTCCCAGGATTCTAGGCCCGATCTCCTCTTTGCACACCTGTCGAAAGTTACAGATATGTTGGACGGCAGTTCTGTGCGGCTTCTTCTGGCAAACACATTTCCTAAAGAATTCATGGTGTTGACGAATGGCTACGAGAGGACGGCCGGCGCTCACAATGCAGCTTAAGTGTTCGGGGTCGTGGAGTGTATCGATCAGTGGATAGGGTAAAAGCGGGCGACTCAGCGAATGACGTTTCCAGTTGCCATCAGTCTCAGTGATCTGTGGCACCGTACCCCGGCCTCTGCCTTGACAGGTACAATTGGCCATTCTCCGGAGTAGCCGTCCGGCGATTGGGTTGGAATCACTGAGATGGGCCTGTTAGCGAATTTCAGAATTCGGACCAAGGTATTCGTGGCCCTGCTTCCGCTGGCCCTCATGGTGATAGTCGCGGTGTTGTACGCGTCGATCGAGATGAAGAGAATCGACACTCGGTACAGCGATCTGATCGGCAGAGACGTCAAGGCTCTCCACAACCTGACTATCGCGCGGGTGTTGAACAACCGGTTCGGTCTTCTCCTTTATAAGGAGATTGCTGAAACAGATGCTGACCAAATGCGGGTGATCGACGCGGATCTCGATAAAACGGCTGCGGAATTTCACTCGTCTGTCGAGGGGGCGGGACGTGAGAGTCCGAGCCTAGTACCAGAGATCACCCGGGTAACAGATCTTTTCGACCAGGCGGTTTCGGAATCTCACCCAGTTCGGGCTGCATCCTTGATCGGCAGCAATGACAAGGCCATGAAGCTGATGCGTGATGTCTTTGAACCCGAATTGGTCAAGGGTCGAGAAGCGTTGATCACGCTGGCTGACGAATTGCACGCCAGAGTCGACGAACAATCTGACGAACTTACCGCCAGGACTCGTCGCACGATTCTGGTCACCTGGATTGTGATCATTCTCGGCCTGATTGCATCTTTCACGATTGCCCTCTTCATCGTACAGGTTGAAGTTGTAAAGGTTGTGCTGTCATTCCGGACCAGAATTCTGGACGTGGCAGAGGGGCGGCTGGACTTGCCCATAGAGAATCTCAACCGTCCCAATGAAATTGGGGAGATGAGCCGGGCCTTGCAGACCTTGCAGCTCGCCGCGCGTGAGCGGGAGATACTGGGCTGGGTGAAAGCCGAGGTGGCGACTACAACCGAGCGGCTGCAGTCGGCGGAGGACTTCCCGGCATTCGCCACTAGCTTGCTGTCGCGGATCTCGGAAACGTTGGATCTGCTGTACGGTGCCTTCTACCTGGCCGACGAAAACCATACACACTTCGCTCGCGTCGGAGCCTTTGCCACTGATGTCTCGACGGAGCCGCGCGAATTTGCTCTGGGCGAAGGCCTGGTGGGACAAGCGGCCGCTGAGCGGCGCACTCTTCGCATAGTTTCCGGCGCCGAAAAATCTATTCAGGTCAACACGGGTGCTGGTACTGTAACGCCAGCCTGCGTCCTTTTTGTCCCGGTGATGAATCAGGACGAGGTGTTGGCGGTCATCGAACTAGCACCTTCGGCCGCTGTGTCCGAGCGTCAGCAGGCCCTGCTGGACGCGCTTTTACCAACCGTTGCCCTCAATACAAAGATCCTGGTCAGTAAGCTGATTACCAGGAAGCTACTCGAGCAGACGCAGATGCAGGCTGCCGACCTCGCGGTAGCCAAAGAAGCAGCCGAAGCCGCCACTAAAGCCAAGTCTGATTTCCTGGCCAACATGAGCCACGAGATTCGTACACCGATGAACGCTATCATCGGGATGACGCACCTGGCCTTGAAGACCGATCTCTCTCCGAAACAGGCAGACTATCTGACGAAGGTGAAATCCGCCGCGCAGGCGTTGCTTGGAATCATTAACGACATCCTGGACTTCTCCAAGATTGAAGCGGGCAAGCTCGATATTGAGAAAACAGACTTCCGGCTAGAAGACGTGCTCGACAATCTATCGACGATCGTCAGTCAAAAGGCACAGGACAAAAACCTTGAGTTCCTGATCGCGGCGCCGCATGACATCCCGCCCAATCTGGTCGGCGACCCGCTGCGCCTCGGGCAAATCCTGATCAATCTGGTAAACAACGCGGTCAAGTTCACGGAACACGGCGAGGTGTTAGTAACGGTTGCTCTGGAGGAGCAGTTAACGGACCGGGTGAAGGTGAGATTCTCCGTCCGCGACAGCGGTATCGGCATGACACCCGAGCAGAGTGCCAAACTGTTCCAGGTGTTCTCGCAGGCAGACACCTCGACGACGCGAAAGTATGGCGGTACCGGGCTGGGGCTTTCGATTTCCAAACGTCTGGTTGAGATGATGGACGGCACGATCTGGGCTGAGAGCGCGCCGGACGCGGGCAGCACCTTCCATTTCACTGCCTGGTTCGGAATTGGATCGGAGGAAAAACACAAACGCTTCATTCCTGATCTAGCCGGTGTCCGGGCGCTGGTTGTGGACGACAACATGCAGGCACGCGAGATCCTCACCGAGGCACTGCGTGTATTTGCACTGCGGGCCGACTCGGTTTCGTCAGGGGAAGACGCGGTGCGGGAAATAGCCGCAGCAGATTCCCAGGATCCCTATCGGCTGGTGTTGATGGATTGGCACATGCCGGGAATGGATGGCCTTGAGGCCAGCCGCATCATCAAGCGCAATGACCGTCTGCAGCACATTCCAAAAATCGTGATGGTGACTGCATTCGGGCGAGAAGATATCAGAACTAAGGCAGAGGAGATCGGCATCGACAGCTATTTGTTGAAGCCTGTCAATCAGTCGCTGCTGTATGACACTCTGGTGGATATGTTTGGCGTGGCGGGAGTCGAGGACTACCGCTCCAGTAAGGGGAAGGACACCGGCGTCGTGCATGATGCCACGGGAATCCGTGTCCTGCTGGTTGAAGACAACGAGATGAACCAGCAGGTTGCCACAGAACTGCTGCAGAGCGCTGGAGCAATCGTTACCGTGGCCAACCACGGTGGCGAAGCCGTGAAAATCCTGACCGATGGAGACCAGGCTCCGGAGTTCGATGTGGTGTTCATGGACCTCCAGATGCCCGAAATGGATGGATTCACGGCAACGAAGCTACTGCGGAGCGACCCGCGCTTTCGGAAGTTTCCGATTATTGCGATGACGGCGCACGCCCTCGTAGAAGAGCGCCAGCGCTGCCTCGACGCTGGCATGAACGATCATGTGTCGAAGCCGATCGATCCCGATAACCTTTTTGCCACCTTGATGCGATGGGCGAAACCCCGGCATAAGCAAACAGTCGAGCCCCAGGTATCACTCCCTCCTATAGAGGTGTCCGACGAAGTGGTTCTACCAGAAATCGCAGGGGTCAATCTTGCGGATGGCCTGAAGCGTGTAGCTGGGAACAGGCGGCTTTACCGTGATCTCCTGGGGCAGTTTGCCGCCAAACAAGGCGATGCAGCCGCTCAGGTTTCAACTGCGCTCGAAAATGGCGACCTCAAACTGGCTGAACGCATTGCCCATACCGTGAAGGGCGTTGCTGGCAATCTTGGAATCACACAGGTGCAGTCCGTGGCCCAAAAGCTGGAGAAGGGAATCCGAGACGGAGAGGGAACGGTTTCGGGGCTGCTCGGCGAGTTCGCAAGCTTGATGGGCACTCAAGTTCAGGCGATCGAGAATGCGCTGCGTGACTCTGAAACCGCTCGTCCGGAGGAAGTGCAGACCTCACCTTTCAATCGAGAAGCGGCAGCTATCGCGATTGCTCGGCTCAGGACTTTGCTCGAAGCGAGTGACGGCGATGCCGAAGAGTCGTTTCGCGGTTTGCAGGACGCCGTGGCAGACGCCGTCGAGAAACCATACCTGGATGGTCTGCGCGCATCGGTCAACGACTTTGATTTTGAGGCAGCCCTGGTGAAACTGGGTGAAATCGCCAAACTTTGCGCGCGAAATGGGGGTGACGCATGAACCAGGCTGATCAGAAGAAGACTGTGCTGCTGGTGGATGATGCACCCGCCAACATTCAAATCGCAAATTCGATCCTGAAGGATATTTACAAAATCCGCATCGCAACCAATGGCGCGAAAGCATTGGAGCTGGTGAAAGTTGCACCTCCGCCCGACCTTATCCTGCTGGATGTCATGATGCCTGAGATGGATGGGTACGAAGTGTGTACACGGTTGAAACAGGATCCGGAGACGCGGGATATACCAGTTATATTTCTTACCGGACAGACGGAAGTCGAAGATGAGACAAGGGGATTCGATGTCGGTGCCGTGGACTACATTCACAAGCCCTTTTCTTCTGCAGTCGTGAAGGCGCGGGTACAAACTCACCTCGTGCTTCGCGGGATCCGCGAACAACTGGCACAGCAGTTACTCACGATCCAAAAGGAATTGGAAACGGCGCGGCAAATCCAATTGTCGATTCTCCCTTCAGAAATCCCGAAGATCGAAGGTCTGGACATTGCTGCACGCTATATTCCCATGACTTCGGTCGCCGGCGATTTCTATGACTTCATCGTCGTGGATGAGAAACACATAGGGATTCTGGTAGCCGACGTGTCCGGGCACGGTATGCCAGCCGCACTTATCGCCTCGATGCTGAAAATTGCACTCTCATCTCAGGTGGCGCACGCTGCCGATCCGGCGCAAGTACTATGGGGGCTGAATCAAGCGCTATGCGGAAAGTTCCAGCGCCATTTCGTCACTGCGGCATACCTGTTCGTGGACATGCAGAAGCGAAAGCTGACTTACGCGGGCGCAGGTCACCCACCCATGCTCTTGTGGGGTGGGTCCGAAGGCGTGCGTGATGTGGTGGAAAATGGCTTGTTTCTCGGGAAATTCTCATTTGCAACCTATTCTTCGGTGGAGCTGCCACTCAAGGCCGGTAATCGTGTTTTGCTCTACACCGATGGAATTCCGGAAACGGCGAACCCGGCGGGAGTCGAGTTTGGCATGGATGCCTTCAGGCAGTTTCTGGAGACAAATCAAAGCACATCGGCAGATCATTTCGCCGATCGACTGCTCGAGGAGTTGTCCTGCTGGTCGGATCGCGGCTCGCCTGAAGACCTGGATGACGATATGACGATGGTAGCCATCTACGCAAAGAGTGATTAGCGGCGCCGAAGACACCCCTAACCCGTAAATGTGCATCGGTCAAACCGGCCATGTTTTTCATTTGCCCTAACTTCGCTTCCTATGAACTGTTTCTTTGCAGCTACGTGGTGAGATGCCGTGAACAATTGGTGAATGATTGAGCGCGTTGAGCAACTGTGCTTCTTCAGAAATAGCGTCGAAGTGTTCCGGAATCACTGCTGAGCCGAGCGAAAATTAGACGCGCGATTTCACGATTGGAAAAGACCAGGGTGTTGAAATTGAGCGTAAGCGTACGAACTCGGATATCGCCTTCTGCATGACAAGCACGATCGAGTCGTTCCGACGACTGGCCAAATCGGGGCAACCGGTCGCAACCGACGGTTACTCCTCCTGACCCATTCGCTATTTGAAAGGCGAAGGAAGCCCCGGTTGCGCTAGTGCTGGTTGGGCTGTAGCGTTGGTTTCTTTTATCGAGGAAACATCAAGGACAAGGTGCTCACCCGTCTCCACCCCGTGTCGATGGGTGAGTTTACCAGCGACCCTCACACGTGCGTTTTCCAATTTTTCCAGTTTTACGGTTTTTCGATAACTAACTTGAATCGAATTCACCGGCTTACCGTCGAGAGTGACAGCGGATTCGAGTTCAAGAATCCAGCCTGTCGATTCTCCTCCGATGGCCATTGCTCGGACGAGTTTACCGGTTACGGCTATTTTTTGTAAGGAAACCGGTTGCGCTGGTGCTGATTGGGCTGTAGCTTTGGCTTCTTTTATCGAGGAAACATCTAGGACAACGTGCTCACCCATCTCCACCCCGTGTCGATGGGCGATTGTACCAGTGACGCTCACACGTTCGTTTTCCAATTTTTCCAATTTTCCGGTCTTGCGATAACTAACTAGAATCGAATTCGCCGGCTTACCGTCGATACTGACCGCGGATTCGAGTTCAAGAATCCAGCCTATCGATCCTCCTCCGATGGCCATTGCTCGGACGAGCTTACCGGTTACGGCTATTTCTTGCTCTGATGGCTGCGCCGGCAAATAGACGCAAACAAGCGCCAGAATGAGGCCGGTAATTAGTCGCGCCGTGCGCATTTCACGCCTCCACTGTATGGTCTGCGTAATTCTACCTGAGTCGTATTGAATTGCTATCGGGTCATGCGACGAGGGTGGTGGGGTGCCCGGCAAATTCTGTACCAATGGGAGTGAGACAAACTGGTACAGATTTTCCGGGCCCTTCAACAAGCCGATTCCTAACCCTCTAACTGATACAGATTTTCCGGGCCCTTCAAAACTGCTCTTCACTAACTATCCAACCGGTACAAAAGAATCGCGCAGTCCAGTTTTAACTCGTTACCCACAAAAGACTGCGAGGGAAAACCAGCTGCAAACCTCAGGACGGTGCCGGAGCAACTGAATGATTGCTCGAGGCAGAGCGCCTACGTTCTCTTGTAAGATCTATTTAACTTGTTCAGAGCTCTGGGGCCAGCGACCACGACCTCAACTCCGGATTCCTTGAGAGCCTGCACATCTGCCGTCAATGTCTGGTGGTCGGTGATCAGCGTCGTCATCTCAGTGACAGGTCCTAAAAATGCGAAGCCCTGCTTGCCGAACTTGCTATGGTCGGCAAGCCCAATGCGAACTTTTGCGGATTTGATGATCAACTTTTTGATTGTCGCCTCTGCATGACTGGCGGTCGATATGCCATAGCTCGGATCGATAGCACTCACTCCCATGAAGGCCTTGTCAACCCGAATTTCACTGAGTGCGCGCTGTGCCCATACGCCTGACAAATAGAAGATATCCCGTTGCAGGTCCCCTCCGGTGCACATAACAGTGACATCCGGATAGCGTTGAAGCTGGCAAAGGATCAGAGGAGAGTTTGTGACAACGGTGAGTCGATTGCAGCGCTGCAATCGGGTAATGATCTCAGACACTGTGGTGCTTCCTTCCAGGAAGATGGTGTCTCCGTCCAGTATCAATTTTGCGGCTTCCGCCGCGATTGCCTGTTTTTCCTCACGATTCGACCGCCCGAGGGTCTCGTACGAAGGTTGAAAATTCGTCGTGCGGGACTTGGAGACGGCGCCTCCATGAGAACGTACAAGCAAGCCTTTGCGTTCGAGATCTGCAAGGTCGCGCCTGATCGTGGCTGTAGTGACCCCGAGCAGGTCCTTTAGCTCCGAAGCGCTCACGGTTCGCTGCTGCGAAAGGAGTTCCGAAATGCGAAATCACCGTTCATCCGCCAGCATGGAATACTCCCATATAAGTAGTTGCAGGAGCGCTAGGCAAACCGCATAAGAACCCCAACCAGGCTACTAAAAATGCTTCCCATTCACTCCTGCGCTTGGACCAGCAAACGTGAGTGTACTTCAAACCCTAACAACAATAGTCGATCTTCGATCGAGATCGCGAAATATGCGACAGAAGAAGACATTTGTCGGTCGAGCAAACCCATTCAACCGGTGCCGCAGGCGGACTCATCGGATTTCGACTTGAACAGCACGAGCGACTGTAGATGCGGAGCAAGCTTAAAAGCGCGGGCTCTATGATTCGATTGATGCTTACTCAATTGCTGCATCTACCACCTGACAGCTGGTTTATACTTCTTTTGACGAAAAACTCAGGTCCTATGACGAGCAGGGTAGCCCCGGCGGCCTTACGATCTGGGGCGATACGGATCGTTCCATTTAAAGCATGCAACGAAAAGCCGCAGCAAGTGCCGCTCAGACGAAAAACCACGGTCAGATGCTGATCGACGAACGGCGACAGCATATTTTGTCCCTGATCCATCTTCAGGGCAGAGCAGTAGTCGGCGAACTTTCCCGCACGTTGCACATCTCGCAAATCACCATTCGAAAAGACCTCGATTATCTGCAATCAAAAGGACTGATCCAGCGAACGCATGGGGGCGCTTTGCGGCTGCAGTCCGGAGCGATGTTCGATCCTTCGTTGCAGGAGAAGCAGAAGCAGCATTTCCGGGAGAAGCAAAGGATTGCAGCCGCCGCAGCGAAGATGGTTCAGGAAGGCCAGTGCGTCATGCTCGACTCCGGAACTACAACTACTGCGATCGCGCAGGCCCTCAAAGGCTTTTCGCAGCTCACGATCATTACCAATGCGGTGAATATCGCCGTCGACCTAGCCGGAACGGACTTCGAGGTCATCCTCATCGGCGGCAGCCTGCGGAAGAATTCGTTTTCACTGGTTGGACCGTTGGCAGAAGATGTGCTAGAGGAAATGCACGCAGACATTCTTTTTCTCGGGGTCGATGGATTTGATTCGGAAATAGGGCTGACGACGCCGAACTTCCTTGAGTCGAGGGTGAATCGGGCCATGGTGAAAGCCTCTCGGCAGGTTGTTGCGGTCTGCGACTCCACCAAGTTTAACCGCCGCAGTCTGTCTCGGATAGTTCCCGTCTCAGCCATTCATTGCGTCATCACCGACACCGACCTGCCTCCAGCAATCGCAAAAGGGCTTCTAAACCAGAACGTGGAAGTGGTCCTGGTTTAGACACCGAGGCTCGCTAGTGCTTACAACGCTACTGGTAGATCTCTACATTTTGAACCACCCGGCTGATAGCACCATTTGGGCTGGGAGAATCGGGCTTAAGGCCGAAATGAAGCGAGCTGAACAGCCCGAGCAGTTGCCCGAAGATAACATCGAGAACAGGGCGGTAAAGATCGGGAATACCGGGGCCTCTTTCAGTCACGACGATGTAGTCAGCTTCGCGCTCCAGGGCTGCGACGCCCGTAGTCGCGACGGCAACACAAGTCCGCACCAGCGACTTACCGCGAATCTCACGCAGAAGGTCGAGTTCATATCTGCGCTGCTGCTCCTGACTAGACAAGAGACTGACGAACAGGGTGTCTTGATCAAGGGCAGACATGGGGCCGTGGCGAAGCGCGAGCGTGGATTCAGAGAACGCGAGCACATTGCCTGCGGTGAGCTCGAGCAGCTTCAATGCAGACTCCATTGCCGTCCCTGCAAGCAATCCCGACCCCACAAAGCAGGCGCGAGCGTATCCTTCATCTGCAAGCTCGGCGGCGATCTCGGCGGCCCGTAGAATGAAGCTTTCCCCGGTCTCAGAGAGCGCCCGGCAGATAGGCTCGTAGGCTTCGACAGTCCACGCATGCGCCAGGATCTGACCTGCGAGCACCATGTTCGAGAAAGAACTGGTCATTGCAAGACCGCGATCATTGGTGACCTCATCGAGGACGATAGCCAGGCAGTTCGGCTGGCCCTCAACACACCGTGTCATCCGGCCTGCCTCATTGCAGGAGACGACAATATGACGCACGTTTGGACACTCTGCCAGCGCACGCTCCAGCACTGCGACGGACTCAGGGCTGTCGCCCGAGCGCGAAAAAGAGACCCAAAGATACGGTTGCTGCGGCAGGATGTAATCGGTGAATCCCATCAACAGATCCGGGCTCGAGACAGGGATCACCTCGCACTGCCATTGCCGGCGCAAGAGGTGGTGCAAAGAGTGACCAATGTAGTCGGAGGTCCCGGCCCCGATCAAAAAAACTATCGGACGCTTGCCCAGGTCGTCGCGCAAACCCGAGGAGTTCAGGAAGTCTCTTACCTCCGGGAGCCGTGAACGCACTCCGTCCAAGGTGAGCTGCCAGGAAACCGGTTGCTGCAGGATCTCGTGTGGTGTGTGCACAAGGCCCCGCTCAAGCTTTTCGTAGTCAGAGAGGTCGAGCAGTGCCGAGAGTGGATTCACGTGTATAGACTCCTTCCCGCGATGAACGGGCGATGGCTGCGAAACCGAATGAACACCTGACACGGCGAGGCGTGATCTCGTTTCGCGAAACCAATCGTAACAAAACATAATCTATAATCGCAAATCGAAATTGACCTGACTGGACTCGCGATATTTAAGCCGTTGCACTCCTTCGCGCAGGCTAGCGATCCATCGCTGCTTACTGCGGGATCACCGGCAACGCGTTACGCTTTCTTCTCTGCATCACGAAATAGAGTAGCAATCCGACCGCGACCCACGCGCTGCCAAGCAG
>DATAQX010000067.1:0-14200 GCA_036264455.1 Silvibacterium sp.
CATCCATATTTGCGGATAAGGCGGGAGAGAGATTTGAGGTCCTGCTTACGGTTGGTGCGAGTAAGGGTGAGGACGGGCTGCGCGGTGAGGCCAAGAGGATCGGAGATGGCGACACCAATGCGGCGGTCTCCGACGTCGAGACCCATGAGACGGGGAACAGCGACGCCTGGCGAAGATTCGTCCATTCAAGAATCGTACACAGGGGCGGGCGATCGCATACGGGCAAATCATCCCCTCCTGCTGGCGATGAATGGCCTACGGAAGGGCGTAGAAAAGAACGGCATCATAAAATAAAGAGAGGAATCCAAAGATAAGGTTAGAAGAATTGGTGCGACGTTTTATTTTTCTGCTGGTTGTAGGTGCGGCTGCATGGGCCAGCTATACGGTACTAGCTCCGACAGGTCCCCGCGGGGAAGCTTTTGTAGAGATTCGGCCCGGAACATCGACCATGCAGATTGCCGCGCAGTTGAAGGACGAGGGGCTGATCCGGAGCAAGTATGCATTTGAAGCAACACGCCTGGCAAAGGGCGGGACGTTGAAGGCGGGCGAATATCGATTCGATCATCCGGCGAAGCTGGCAGAGGTGTATGACCGGCTGGAACGCGGGGATATGTACACGCTCAGCGTGACGATTCCCGAGGGGTCGAATCTGTTCGACATCGCAGAGCGGATAGAAGCAGCCAAGCTGGGAACAAAGGAAGAATTTCTTGCCGCAGCGCACGTGGATGTGGGCCTGATTGCGGATCTCGATCCAGGAGCAACAAGCCTTGAAGGGTACTTATTCCCCGACACATACAGCTTTGAGCGGCGAGCGACTCCGCAGCAGATGCTGAGCGCGATGGTGAAACGGTTTCGCCAGGCGGCGGCGGGGCTGGGCTTGAAGTCGAACTATCATCGTGTTGTGACAGTCGCGTCGCTGGTGGAGCGGGAGACCCCAGTGGATGCGGAGCGGCCTCTGGTAGCGAGCGTCTTCGAGAACAGGCTGGCAAAGGAGATGCCGTTGATGACAGACCCTTCGGTCATTTACGCCGCTTTGCTCGACGGACGGTATAGAGGGACAATCTATGCGTCAGATTTGCAGGCGGATTCGCCTTATAACACGTATCGTTATTCTGGGCTGCCGCCGGGACCAATCTGCAATCCGGGCATGACGTCGCTTAAAGCGGCGATGAACCCGGCGCAGACAGACTATCTGTACTTTGTGGCGGCGAGCGCCGACCCGTCAGGGAAATCGCGATTTTCAACGACGCTGGAAGAGCATGCGCACGATGTGCAGCGATACCGGAAGTCGCTGCGCGAGGCAGGATCACGTTGATGGAAACGTTATACTCGCAGTTTCGTAAAAAGGTGCGCCGATTCAGTTGATGCGGAGACGCGAGTACAAGGCGATCCTGCTGCTGTTGCTGCCGGTGCTGAGCGGCTGCCTGGTGCGTACCCGCACAGTAAAGCAGGCGAAGATGCCGAGCGTGGTGCTGACGGCGACTGCTGACGAGCTGGTGCAAACGATCAACAAGAAATGCCAGGAGATTCATTCGCTGAGCGCCACGGTCGAATTCCAGGTCACCGAAGGCGGTCCTCGTAAGGGCAGAGAAAAGACTTATACATCGTTCAACGGATACATCCTGTCGCGCAAACCGGAGTCGCTGCGGGTAATTGGGCTGGTACCGGTGCTGCATACGCGCGCGTTCGATATGGCGAGCGATGGGAACACCTTTAAGCTACTGATTCCGTCGCGCAACAAGGTAATCGTGGGGACGAACAAGGTAACGAAAGAGTCTGCAAATGCGATGGAGAATCTGCGGCCGAATATTTTCTTCGACTCGCTGCTCATCGACTGCATTCGAGAAGACGACCTGCTGACGCTGACCGCCGACACGGAAACCAAAGTTGATCCGAAATCAAAGCAACTCCTGCTCGATCCGCAATATGACCTGACGGTGGGACGGCGGAAAGCAGACAGCCAGGAAATCATTGCGCAGCGCGTCATTCATTTCAGCCGGACCGATCTTCATACGGTCCAGGAAGATATCTATGACGCGAAGGGCGAAATACAGACGACGGCCATTTATGGACCGTTGCAGATGTTTGGGCACCAGCAGTTTCCCGGGACGATTACCATCAAACGGCCGCTGGAAGAGTATGAGATTCTGATCACAATCACGAAATTGGAAGTGAACCTTCCACTGACCGATGACCAGTTCGAGCTAAAGATCCCTGAAGGAACGCAGGTCGTGAAACTACAATAAGGGCAGGGTAGAGGGGATAGGGCGTAAGATTCATAACCGGCCTAGAAGCGATCGAGGCCGGCTCTTTGGGCATGCGCGGCGATGGCTGAGTTGATATCGAGTGCGAGGGCCAGAGCGGCTAGCCCATCCTGGGCTGAGACCCGCGGCACGGCGCGGGTGCGGACACAATCCAAAAATGACTCGATTTCCAGCTGCAAGGGCTCGCCTGAGTGGACCGGCGGCTTGCGCAGGGCCAACCCCGGCGGCAGCCCCGTTTCGGCGGGCATGGGCGCGGCGTGGGGATCTACGTCGATGACGAGGAGATCCTGGCGCGCATAGTCGATCGAGACATATTGATGCGGTTGGAAGAAGCGCAGCTTGCGGACGCGCTCCGTGCTGACACGGCTGGCGGTGAAGTTGGCAACGCAGCCTGATTCAAACTCCAGGCGCACGTTGGCGATGTCAACCTTACCGGAGAGGATGGGCAGACCGACGGCGTGCAGGTGACGCACGGGCGAATGCACGAAGCTGAGAACAATATCAAGGTCATGGATCATCAGGTCGAGGACGACGTCAACGTCAAGAGCGCGCGGAGTGAAAACGCTGAGGCGATGGGCCTCAAAAAACATAGGGCGGCTAAGCCAAGGTTGAATTGCGGTAACGGCCGGATTGAAGCGCTCCAGATGGCCGATGGCGAGGACGCGATCGTGCTTTTGCGCGAGAGCAAGGAGATCAGAGGCCTGTGCGGTCGTAGCGGCGATAGGCTTCTCAATGAGCAAATCGACGCCGGCGGCAAGCAGAGGCACAGCCACGGCATGATGCATTGAAGTCGGCACGCAGACAGATGCGGCGTCTACATGGACTTCGCCGCGCGCCCAAGCTTCGATGCAGGTGTCGACGGACGGGTAGATGGGGACCTTCCACTCCTGGCTCAGCGCGGCGGCGCTGGATGACTCAGGCTCGACGATGGCAGCCAGCCTGACAGCATGGCCGCGCTGTTCGAGATCACGGTAGATACGGAGATGGTTGCGACCGAAGGCTCCTGCGCCACAGACAGCGACATTGATAAAGGAATCGTGCACTGGCGAAAGAGCGCTAGCGCGCATTCTCCTGGCCGGAGACGGTCTTGAGGCAGCGCGAGTAGAGCTCGAGGAGATGACTGACCTGGTCCTCTGCCTTTGCGGCGCTCGGGGCGACGAAACCGGTTGACGCAGTTCCGGGGCGGCCGATGGCGGCGGTAGTAGCTACAAACTTGAAGAGATCGAGTGCTATGTCCTCGTTACGGCGTGCTCCGGTGGTGGAATTTACTGCCTGTTCCATGAAGATCCTCCGAGGCGATGCTATCAAAAATTCAGGCGGAGGCGTTGCCGCTGCCTATATCTCGGAGATGCAGATACAGACGCGTCCGATAATGGGGTCGGAGGGAGATTCATCGGGTCCGAGAGGGAGGAGCTCGACAGGGTGGTCAAGCGCATGGGGGCGCAGGATGAGACGGTCGGCGTCAAAACTGACATAACGAAAGGACAGAGTAGTGCCAATGCTCACCGCATAGAGATTGGGTTGGGGCGGTTGATACAGAGCCAGCGAATTGTAATGGCGGTCGAGCACGGCAATGGCGTGAGGGACAAGGACAGGCATCATGGGCGGCGCCTGCGCGGGAGCGACGCGCACAGCGAGAAAACGCTGCCAGTCACGGCGAATAATAGCGCGGCGAGGACGGAGCTGGTCCAGAACTCCTGCGGGAAGCTGAATCACTTCGATTGTGGCCTGAGGTGTGACACCGGGAGAATGCGCAGCCGTGGTTTGAGAAACAAGAGGAACGGAGTCTGCTCTGTCATCACGCGGGTTGGACACAGTGGCAGGCCGGCGAGAGAACTCGGGTGGAAGGAGGTCTTCGACGCTGAGCATCTGCGCGGCCAGGACACGATCAATAGAGGCGAGGCTGAGCTTACGTTTGCGATGAAGGAAGTTGGAAATATGTGACGACCGGAGACCGGTTTGTCTAGCGAGAAGAGTTCCCGTGAGGAGTCCACGATCGATTCGGCGAGAAATCTCGAGGCGAAGCCGCTCATGGAGCTGGGAAGCATTCATCTGTGGAATTTTGTCTCTGAGCTATACACCGCTATGAGTGCATTTGCTCATAGAAAAGCCATTTGGCCATAGTTCCAGGAACTTCAGCGGTAACTAAAGAGTTGCCTCGATGAAGGCCTTACGACGTATGACCGGGCGTTGACGATAACACTTCCCTCTTGTAGAGTCGGGACACTTTTGTCGAAAAACCAGACCTTCATCCTCGCAGGTCGAGAAGGATGAATAACTATCCCTCAACCTCGCGAGCACTGCTCATGGGCTCATTCACTGAAATAATCACGGGCCCGGAGTGTAGTACGGTCTGGCACGATGGAAATGCAAGATGAACGGTTCCTGTTTATGATCTGCGCGCCCACTCATGACTCACACTCATCCGGAAAACCACCAGCCACACAGTTGCGCCGTAAGAGCGCCGCGAGTGGCGGACTTTTCCATTTCCCGCGGAAAAATAAGACTCATTCGCAAATAAACCGCGGGGTCTCACTTTGCCTTGGAGAATTAATGGTGTACTTGCGAATACAACTGAAAGTTTGCGAGGGGTGCGGAGGGTTGTGGTTCCGTGCTCAGGGCGAAACCGATATTTACTGCTCTCCATGTGAGAGCAAGTTTCGCAACCTTCCGAGGCCGACGAAGCGGCGCAGGGGACGGCCCTGCAAAAACACATTACAGATACCCACTGCTGCGGGAGGTGCGCTATGAGTGCCGCACTGATTCTGCCGTATGTGTGGGCAACGGTAAGCGAACGAAGGCTGGAGAAAAGCGTTCGTTTACGGCCATTGGGAGGCCTTGCCTTCTACCGGAAGCGTACTGAATTATTACTGCGCAGGTATATGCGTGTATCGATGGACATGGGGCGGGTTCCGTCGGTGATGGGCAATATCGTGTTCCGTGGGAGGGCATCGAGTTATCGCATTAGAAACTTCGAAGACGCTGTGATTTTTGTCATCGATGTGGAGAAGTGCCTGAAGCGTCTGGACGGGTTCTCGCAGGAGTTGATTGCGCGGATTGCTCTGCAAGAGTACACGCAGGCCGAAACTGCAGAGCTCATGGGCCAAGGACTGCGGTCGGTAACTCGGAAATATGCCGAGGTATTAGACCGGCTTACGAGCATTTTTCTGGAAAGCAGGCTGCTCATCCCGGACCATCCGGAGATCTGTCAAGAGGGGGACTTACTGTAAAGCAGAGTAACTGTAATAAGCACTATGAGTTATCCTGACGTTATAGTTGGCGGATAATTAATGGATAACTTGATATCCTAAACATAAGAGTACAGAAACGAAAGGGAAGCACCAAATGGGTGCTTCCCTTTATTTTTTCCCCCTCATGGATACAAACCAAGAGCATGGCCTGAAATGATTCATAGTTATGGCGAGCTCCGGGTATTGACCGTCGTGACGCATGTTCAGCGGAAGTGGTGGAAGTAGATTTGACCGGGATCTGCAAATGAAAGAAGAGTTGATGACAGAAAGTTTTAGCGTGAAGCGATGGCAAGTGTTGGCTGGAATTGCAGGTCTTGCCATGGTGTTAGCTGCACTTCCAACTCGCATGCGCGCCCAGGTTGCGACAACGACAGTACAAGGCACTATCTATCGGGCGGATGGTAGTGCGGCGACCGGGACAGTGCTCGTGAGCTGGCCGACTTTTTCAACCAGCACGAATCAGGCTGTGGCGGCGGGCAGTACAACCGCCATAATCGGACAGGATGGCTTTGTAAGTCTCAACCTGGCGCCGAATCTTGGAGCATATCCCGCGGGCAGTTACTATACGGCGGTTTATCACCTGAACGATGGCACGGTGAGTAAAGAGTATTGGGTGGTCCCCGCGGCGACGACGGCCACGATCTCGGCAATTCGAGCACAGCTTGCTCCGGCGACGGTTGCAGTGCAATCAATCGGTAAATCGTATGTCGACAGCTCGATCGCCGCAATTGCGGGAGAGTACCTGCCGATAACCGGCGGTGCGATGAGCGGCACGCTGGTTCTCGAAGGCGATCCAACCGCGGGCAGTCAAGCAGCGACGAAGCATTATGTGGACGCGTTGGCCTCTACAGACGTACCTCTCGCCGGGGGCAACATGAGCGGTACGCTCAACACTCCGAATAATGTGAATAAGCTTTCGCGAGTGGATGTGCGCCACCCGGACTTTGGCGTTGGATGCCCGAATGCCGCCGATCCCACAGGACAGCAGGATTCCACGTGTGCGATCCAGGCGGCGATTGCGTGGTCGGAGGCCAACCCGCAGGGACACACTTACCCCGATATCTATCTTGCTGCCGGGACTTATGTCATCAGCTCGACGCTCTACGTTCCCTGCCAAATGCATTTCGTTGGCGACGGACCGCAAGCAAGCATTCTCGAGCCCACGAACAACAGCGCAAACGCAATCGCTGTTTATCCGCTGGGCGTTGCGATACAGCCCAACCTGTGGACTTGCAATGGCTCGCTTGAAAACCTGTCAATTCATGCGCTGGGCGGACATCTCTATACTGCGACATTGGTTGAGTTGCAGAACGCGGTCGGTTATACGATTTCCCGGGTGCGAGGCAGCAATGGCGGAGGTCGCGGTCTGGCGCTGGTCGGCTCGACGGAAAGACTGAAGGCGATCGATACAGAATGGGACACGATTCGCTGGCCGATCGTGGCCACAGGCAATGAACTTAAGTTTCTGGATACACAGATTGCCTCGCCGGGTGTTGATGCCATCGGATATTGTATGGCTCCAAACAACTGCGTGAACGGCGTTTATCCCGGCTTGAACTGGACGGGAACTACGCAGTCGATTCTCTCAGCATCCGGCAGCGGCGGCACAGCCACATATGTGGTCAGCGGTAGTCCGACAATCGCCGCGGGTGGATATTTCACAGTCGCGGGACTGACTGGAGTTACGTCGCTCAACGGAACATTTCGCGCCATCAGCGTTCAGGCAAATACGCCCGCGACGGGACAATATACGTTGACAGCTAATAGTGGAGGCACTGGCTCGGCGGGTGTTTCTGGAGCGACGATCGGGACGCAACAGACGCTGGTATCAGCTTCAGCCAATGGTTCGATTGCAACCTTCGTTGTCCAGGGTGGGAGCGACGCAGCCGGCAGCAATGGTATCTCGCCAATTGTCGCGGGACATTGGTTTACGATCTCTGGAATTCCCGACCTGACCGGGCTGAATGGGGTATGGCAGGTTGCGACCGTGAGCAACAACGCTCCATCGAGCGGTCAGTACACTGTCACGGCACGTATCCCGGCAAATGGCACTGCGACAGTAACGAATGCAAGTTTTAAGCCCACCATTCTTCCTGAGAATCACAGTGCATTTTATATGTCAGGAGCGGCGATCAGCGTTCTTGGAGGCTCGATCAAAGCTTTGTGGTATGCGGGTTGTTTTCAGGCGACGAGTGTTTTTTCTGGCCTGATCGAGGGATTTTACTGCGAGGGGTATCCGATCAATGGACAGCCCCACCTGAATGCGAATATCACCGAGGTCGGGCTTCCTTTCACGACCACGTTGACCGGAGCAATCTCAAACAATGCCGCTCCTGTGGCAAGTACGAGCTGGGCGCCAGCCTATGTGAACAGTCCGAACGACATAAGCGCAGCAGGTGGCGGTGAAGAAGTCCGCATATTGCCTCCCGATTGGCTGCTGGGCAGTACTGCGCCCTCGGCTTATGTGCCGGGCGTACAGCGCGGACAATACGAAATTGCATATGCAGTTTTTTCCGGCGATGGACAGGCGCATTTCAAAACGCGCAATTTTGGGGGTACGGTTAGCCTCTCAAATGTCGCGTGGCCATCGGGATCCATCGTCGCGGAGATACCGCAACCCAGTTACGGAACGCTTACGGTAAAGGCGAGCCATCTCAGCGCTATCAATCCTCCACCGAGCGGCGGCAGCTGGGCCGGGTATTGTAACGACACGAATTTCCTGATCTGCGCTAACACGATCGCCGGACCCATACCCAATGGATATACAACCTTCACGAATAGCCAGGTAGCAGGCGGCGGTGGCGAGGCATCCCTCACATTTGAGGGAGACGAATGGTGGGGGTTCGGAGGGTCTGCCAATGAGCCATACGGCCAACTTTTTGTGAAGGTCTTAGGCAGCAGCAGGATTACGGTGACAAATGGCGGCTCGGCAGCAACGAGCGGAGAGACTTCAGAAGTAGCCACCGGACAATACCTTGCCAATAGCAGCCCCAGTGTAGTCGCGGTGCAATACGGGGACGGCTCAAGCGGTTGGGTGAGCTATTCCAACCCTCAGCAGGGAACATATGCCAGCAACATACACGGGCCATTCTACGAGTCGATGGTGGATAGCTCTGGAGATCCTGTGCTCGGCGCAAATCCAAATAGCAGCTGGGCGCTTGGGCATCAGTTTGCCGGCTCCAGTTGCAGCTATGACACGCCACCCTCCGGGCAGGCACATTCTACTTATCGATTTTGCATGAAGGGCGGCCCGGGTAACACGGCAGCGAATGCGGGTTGGGAGTACGACATCTGGAATGGTTCGTCGTGGGTAAATGCCCTTGGCATCAGCGGACAGAGCAACTCGACGGCGAATCTGCGGGTAACTGGAGCTACCGAAGTACAGGGAGTACTTACCGCGTCATCTATTAACGGTGAAGTGACTGTTGATGGCGTGACGTATCCAACCCTAATTGCGGCGTGGAATGCGGCGTATGCGCTTGCGAACTCGACGGGTAAGAACCAGACGGTGCGGCTAGGGCCGGGAACATTTGCCATAACAGCAACGCTGACTGAGCCTGCGAATGGAGCCTGCGTCAGCCTGCTGGGCTCGGGCGGGACGACGGTTAATGCAGGCAGCTCGGTTGCGACTACTTTGAACGTGACAACAAACCTGACTGCCGATGTGTTCTACCTGGGCAATGCGGCGCAGGCGCAGGGATGTACCTTCAAGGACTTTGTGTTGCTGGCTGCAGGCAACGCTACCCATGGCTTCGAGTTGCAGTGGTTTCGTGGACTGCTGATCGATAACGTGACGGTGAACGACACGACGGCTGAAGGTATTCTGCTGGGCGAAGAAACGGGCGCACACCAGGCGAACTTCCTGCTGCGGAATGTGACTGTGAGCTACAACGCGGCGCTCTTTACGCCGGCAAACAGACCGGCGTATGGCATTCATCTGCAGAAGACGGCTATCGACAGCCATCTGGACGACATTGTGGTCAGGAATGCGTTGATAGCAGGCGTTTACAACGAAGGCACAGGAAATACCGGATACCTGATTCATGGGTTTGGATATCCATACACATGCACGACGGCGCCATGCGTGAATAATGCAGCGACGAGTTCTGCAGCAAATGCTTCCTATGCGACTAACTACGTAATTTATGACGTGGGAGGTGCTGGGAGCATCTGGACGGATACGTACGCCGACAGTCCGGCGGTTGCGGGCTTCTATGTGGGGGCAAATGGGGTGGCGGTTCATGGTGGCCATATTCAATGGCCGGATCTGACGAGCTTTCCCGCGGCGAATCTGGCATATGTAGCAGCGGGAGTTTCGAACAACATGCTGATCGCGGACGTGGATTGCCTGGGGATGAATTCGGGTGTGAACTGGATCACGTATGCCGGGACTGCGGGGAACCCTCCCACATTTACCAGCGTGCATCACCTGACGGGCTGCGGAAACTACAGTCAATCTTTGGAGCCGGCTCAGGTGACTGGCTTTTCAAGCGGCGGCGCGAATATTAACGACCCCTCTGGCGCGGTGCCGAGAGTGTGGGCGACACCAATCGCGGCGGCTTCGAGCTATCCCGCATTTTCAGCGCAGCTCTATACGGGATATCAGGGCGATATCTTCCAGGGACATTTCTCGGGAGTCACGCCGTTCTTCAACATCACATACCAGGGAACGATCCGGTCGAATGGCGGTATTGCACTGAATACGGTTCTGAACACGGCGTCGACGCTGACATTGACCAATGCAAATAAGAACGTAATCGTAAATGCAGCGAGCGGCGCGCAAACTCTCACTTTGCCGAGCTGCTTCACACCGCTTGTGGACAATGCTTCCCCGACTGGGCTGGAGTTCACAATTATCAAATCGGACACTTCGGCGAATGCAGTGACGTTGCAGACGGTGAGCTCACAGAACATCAACTATGCGGGCACGGCTGCGCAGACGCTGGCGATTTCAGCGGCGGGCAAGCGCACGCTGGTGTGCGGTCCGGATTTCAACTGGTATGCCTATTAGCGCCGGGGATGGCGAATGCTGGGAGGAAACGGCGATCTGGAGCAACTGAAGCGCCTCGGATCGATACTGGACCAGCCTGGGGGGCTGCTGGAGGGCGAGCCCGCAGCTTTTGCAATGGCGAAAAAATGGCTGCGGGTTCGGGACCGGTCGGGAGGTCACGTTCGACTGGTTCCGAATCGAGTCCAGCTGGAGTATGAGAGACGGCGAGGCAAGCGGAACATTGTGCTGAAGGCCAGGCAGATGGGCATCAGCACGTGGATTTCGGGAAGGCTATTTCTTAAGACAATCACTCAGCCGGGAACATTGACGGTGCAGGTGGCGCACACGCAGGAGGCAGCGGAATCCATCTTTCGGATGGTTCATCGATTCTTGAATCATCTGCCGATAAATGTACGAAAGGGTGCGCTTAGAACGTCGCGATCGAGCGCCCTGCAGATTGTGTTTCCGGCGCTGGACAGTGAATACCGGGTGGAGAGCGCTGCCGATTCAAACGCAGGGCGCGGACTGACGATTACGAATCTGCACTGCTCGGAGGTAGCCCGCTGGGCGGGCGATGCGGCGGAGACCCTGCAGGGCCTTCGAGCAGCGATGTCACCGATGGGTGAGCTGATTCTGGAATCGACGCCGATGGGCGCGGGAGGATGCTTCTGGCAGGAGTGGCAGGATGCGGCATCGACGGGAATGGTGCGACACTTTTTTCCCTGGTGGTGGGAGGCTTCCTACGCCGGCACAGCAGTTTGCGAGACTACGCTGACAGAAGTGGAGCGGCGGCTGATGGGGGAGCATGGATTGAGTCACGCACAGATTGGCTACCGGAGATATCTGGAGACAAACTTTCGTGGGCTGGCAAAGCAGGAATACGCCGAGGATGCGAATGAGTGTTTCCTGAGCAGCGGGGATTGCGTCTTCGATCGCGATGCTGTCGATAGGCGCGAGCGCGAATTGCAGGGGCCGATCGCGACACGGCTGGGAGGAGAACTGAAGATATGGTACCCGCCGGTGGTGAAACACCGATACCTTGTGGCGGTGGATCCGGCTGGAGGTGGAACAGAGGGCGATTACTCGGCGGTGCAGGTGGTCGAGATGAAGACATGCCTGCAGTGCGCAGAGATGAAGAGCAGAATCGGCGGCTTCGAGCTTGCATCGGAAGTGGCGAAGCTTGCAGAGGAATACAACGGCGCACTCGTGGTGGTGGAGCGGAATAATCATGGATCTGGAATTCTTGCGTATCTGACCGGAGTATGCCGATATTCGCGAATTTATGAGCAGGGCGGTCAGGATGGATGGCTGACGTCTCAACTTTCACGGCCCCAGATGATCGGGGGGCTGGGCGCAGCCCTGGTGGAGACGCCGCGAATTTTCTCAAGCGACCGGCTGTTGAAGGAGTGCAGGACGTTCGTGCGGCATCGCAACGGAAAAATGGCGGCGCAGCATGGAGAACATGACGATTGCGTGATGGCGATGGCGATGGCCATCGCAGTAAGAAGCGAGTTGCAGGCGGCTGGTTGATAGAATCCGTTAGGTTGCTGGAGGAATGATTGGCGGTTCTGGCAGTACAGCAAATCCGAAGGATGCGCGGTGGAGCGCAAGGGCACTTGATGCTGGGCGCCGACGGAAATGCGTACGTTGTGAAGTTTCAGAATAATCCGCAGCATATACGGGTGCTGGTGAATGAACTGATGGCCACCAAGCTGGCCGCGGCGATCGGGTTGAGTGCTCCAGCGTGCGATGTGGTGGATGTAACAGAGTGGCTGATCGGGAACACATCGGATCTTGATTTGGATCTGGGTCCGCGCCGCGAGCGTTGCCAGGCAGGGTTGAGTTTCGGGTCGAGACTGGTGGGCGGGTTGATGCCGGGGCATCTCTTGGATTATCTGCCCGAAGAGCAGTTGGTTGAGGTGAGGAACCTGCAGGAGTTTGCGGGCATTCTGGCCTTTGATAAGTGGACCTGCAATGCGAACGGCAGGCAGGCAGTGTATTCCAAGAAGCTGCGGGAGAAGCGATACATGGCGACCTTTATCGACTATGGATACTGCTTCAATGCAGGGGAGTGGATCTTTCGGGATGCTCCGCTTCGCGGTGTGTTCGCTAGGAATGTGGTGTACAAAGGCGTGACTGGATGGCAAAGCCTGGAACCATGGCTGAGCCGCATCGAGGAATTAGAGCCAAATACAATCTGGGAGATTGCGGAAACGGTTCCGCCGGAGTGGTACGGTGGCGATGTTACAGCGATCGAGGCTCTGGTGGAACAACTGGTGAAGCGGCGAGGACGTGTGCGGGAGTTGATCGACGGGTTTCGGGAATCTTCTCGAGCGCCCTTTCCAAATTGGGGGAAGAGTGGAGAAAAGGTTGTGGGGGAGCAGTTTCCGGAGCCGCAATGGGCCGATGATCTGGAACGCGGGCGTTTGATGTAGGCGCGCTAAAGTGCGATACAGCGAACAATTCGTAATGCGGTAAGGAGTAATTTGAACGAGCGGTTGCCATGTGAATTCTTCCTGGTGCGATATGTGCCGGACCCGGTGAAGAACGAATTTGTGAACATCGGAGTGCTGCTGCGCGAAGCAGGGAGACCCGAGAATTCTGTGGTGCGCTTCACAAGGGATTGGTCACGCGTTCGTTGCGTGGATCCGGACGCGGATGTCGCCGGGCTCGAAGCCCTGGAGAGCGAGATACGCCGCAGGCTGCTGGAAGGTGGACAGCCGATGCTGAAGGCGCTCGAGGATTCGTTCTCCAATCTGTTGCAAATTACGCCGTCGAAGGCCTGTCTGGCCGAGTCGATGCCGGCGGAGCTTGATCAGTTGATGCAATTGTATGTGGAAACGAGAAAGCGGCCAGCAGCGGCGCGGCGCGGCGGACGCATGGCGATCCTTGCGCGCATGCGCACAGAGTTTGAACGCGCTGGAGTATGGGATTTATTGCGCAAGCGAATCGCGGCGGCTAGCTATACCCGACCTGGAGATCCGCTGCGCATTGACTGCGGTTATCGACCGAACGGAATTGTGCGGATGTTTCATGCTGTGTCGCTTGAGGCTGACTCGGAACTGGCAAAGGTGCTGTCATTCAGTGCCCCGGTGCTGGCAGAAGGGGTGAAGCGGGTCGAAAATGCCGATCTGGAGCTGACGGCGATTGTTGAGCCGGTGAAAGACAGGCAGGATGACGAGGAGCGTTTGGCGCAGTATCGATTTGCCATCGACACGATGGAGACGCAGCGAATTCGAGTGCTGACGACAAGTGATCTGGCGAGGATCGCAGAAACGGCGCGGCGGGAATTGCGGGTTTAGTTAAGGCTCTAAAGAGAAATTTCATCAAGGCATGGCATTGCGCCATGCCTTTTCTATTGGGCGGGAAGGCTGGGGAGGAGTGAGGCGCGAGTGAATGTGAAGATTTCAATTCGAAACGCATGGAAGCGGCTTGGGGGTGAGGTGGCGCAGGCTGCAAGCGCGCCAGCTGTTCAGCGGAAAACTATGGCGCTGCCATCAATTCTCAGTCCTTACCAGTCGGCACAGAGAGCGCTGCCTAAGCCGACTCCGGCAAACCTGAGGAAGTTTGCCGAGACTCCCCTGGTGAGGCGGGCGATCAATCTGATTAAAGACCGGGTTGCAAGCCTGGACTGGCAGGTGAGACTGAAGCGCGACTATACGCCGGACAAGGTAGGCTACGCAGCCAGGAAAGCG
>DATAQX010000451.1:0-9159 GCA_036264455.1 Silvibacterium sp.
AAGAAGATCCTCATCAAGGCAGACCTGATCGAACCGTTCGAGGATGTACGCCTCGAAAACTTCGATAAGTTCACCCTGCAGTTCCACCTCAATCAACTGGCCAAAACTCATTCCAAGGACCGAGTGCTGCAGATCCGATCCTACATGCGGGCTATCTTTGCCGAGGCAGTCGACCAGGACTTTCTCTCCAAGGATCCTGCGCGTATGGTTAGACCTCCTGCGAAGCTGCGGGAGGTCGACAAGACGACGCTGACGTGGGACCAGATGCGGGCGGCATTGTCGAAGCTGACTCTTCGCGATGGGATCCTGCTCAAGCTCGACATGTCGAATGCTCTCCGGCCCAGCGAATTGTTTGCGCTGAAGTGGCGTTGCTTTGACCCCACGGCCCAGACCCTGGACATCCAGGAGACGGTCTATAAGGGGAAGATTCGCCCGTACGGGAAGACCAAGGGCAGTCTCACGAAGGTTCCGATCGCCAGGCAGTTGGCAAAGGAGCTGACCTCGTGGCGGCAGCATTGCAAGGATCCATCTCCGGAGGCCTTCATCTTTCCAGGCCACAGGGGATCATTCATGGATTCGAGCAACTTTCGCAAGCGCGTGCTGCACAAGCTGGCCGAGGAACTGGAACTGCCGAAGCTGACATTCCAGGTCATCCGTCGCACCATCGCTACTCTTGGCAAGACGAAGGGTCACGTCAAGGATATCCAGGGCATGCTGCGGCATTCGAAGGCGTCGACGACAACGGATGTGTATATGCAGTCGTTGGAAAAGGACGTGCGTACGGCGATCAACTCGATCCACGAAGAGTCGATGGGTACGGGTACTACCGGACCTGCTCCTCAGGAGCCGTTGGTGGCATCAGCGATCTCTGCGGGGTCGAGCCCGAGTTCGGTGGCTGCTCCACCGAAGGAGAGCCCGGCGTTGAAGAGGAGCGGTTCTTTAGAGAGAGAAGAGATGCCTCCTGCGAAGCCTGTCAAAGGAGTGGTTTTGGAATTTGCGACAAAGATGCGACAAAGTCGCGGAAGGGAGGTGCTTCTAAATGATTGAAGAATTTGGTGGACCTGATCGGGATCGAACCGATGACCTCTTCCATGCCATGGAAGCGCGCTCCCAGCTGCGCCACAGGCCCACATTGGATGGTTGTTCTTATTGTCGTTTACCGGCTAAAATTCGTCAAACTAGGCAGGCTCGACCGCTAGTGGCAACCGTCATAGCGATTGACGCATCGTCACATCTTATATGTTCGTCTCATCGCGTACGACCCTCGCATTCACGACCTTCGCATTCTTGCTGGTAACGGTGCTTGTCTTAGGCCTCCAGGCATTTTCCCAGCCGACGTCGGACTCCGGCACGCCGATCAGCCCGCCGCTGACGGCATCTTCCATCGTTCAGCCGGCGTTGGCTGATATACAGAACAGCGTCTCCGGCGTGAATATCTCGCGTTGGAAGGCCCCCAATGAAGTGCGAAGCATCGCACAGCAAAACGCGTCATCGATTCTTCGCGATCTTACCGGCACGCTCCCGGCGCTGCTTGGTCGCGCAGATGCTTCGGGCAATTCCGTCTCCTCGTCTTTCTCCGTATACCGCAACATCGACGCACTGTATGACGTACTGCTGCGTCTGCATGGGACAGCCGTACTTGCCGCGCCGCAAGAAGAGTCGGATGCGCTCTTCTTCTCACTTCAGAAACTTGAGGCTACCCGAACACAGCTTGGCGATGCGATTTTCAACGCTTCGCAGGATCGCGAGGCACAGCTGGTTAAGCTCCAGAGCGCTTTGAAGGCTGCTGCTTCCGTACCGGCGCAGGCGGCTCCGCCGCAAGCCTCGGTCGTCGAAGATGGTCCCGCGGCAACTCCTCCGGTCAAAAAGAAGAAGAAGCCTGCCGCCAAACCTCCTGCCGCCAGTTCGGGGACTACCATGCCACCCACAAGCTAGGGTCGGAAGACACGCCTCTTTTTTGGGAACCAAACCTCCTTTGACTGTGTCTAAAGAAGATAGAGTGAGCGAGACACTCGGCCGCCGGCGGCGTTTCGAATCGCCCATTCGCAGGTTTGCGTTTTCCCTGTTACTGTAGGAGGAGTTTTTCCATGCAAGCGGGAACTGCCGTGGGTAATCTGGCGAGTGCAATAGGAATCCGGCCGGACGAGACTGACTTGGTTGCACAACTCAAGGCAGGGTCAGAGGAGGCCTTCGCCTGGCTAGTAGCGACCTATCATCAGCCCGTTTACAGCCTGATTGCGCGCACTCTGCCCGTCTCCTCCGACGCGGCCGATATTACTCAGGAAGTCTTCGTCAAGATTTATCGCGGTATTTCCGGCTTTCACGGAGATGCCAGCCTTCGCACCTGGATCTACCGTATAGCCCTGCACGAGGCCTCAAACCAGCGTCGCTGGTGGTCGCGCCATCGCCGCCAGGAAGTGACGATCGAGGCTGAGACAGGTGAGTCGAATGAGGGCCAGCCCCTGTGCATCAAGGACACGCTGGTCGACGAGCATGATTCACCTTTTGAGATGGCAGCGCAAGCTGAGATTCACTCGCGCGTGGAAGCTGAGTTGCGCGAGGTGCCCGATCCCTTCCGGACGGTTGTCATCCTGCGCGATATTGAAGGACTGGCCTACGAAGAAATTGCCGAAATTCTGAACGTAAACCTGGGCACCGTGAAATCGCGGCTTATGCGCGGACGAGCTCATCTAAAAGCACGCCTCGCCCCGTTCGCCGAAGCCGCCCGTAAGCGGCCTTCCCAGACCTCCCTCCCCCTCCAACCCTCACTGGCAACAGAGGAGGCGCAATGAAGAACTGCAGATCCATCCGTTCCCAATTCTCCGCATATCTTGACGGAGCGATGACCGGTGTGGCCATGCAGGAGGTAGCAGGCCACCTGGAGCAGTGTTCTACGTGTTCGGACGAATTCGCAGGCTGGCGGCAGATGCAGCAGGCACTGACTGATCTGGGGCCCGCCAAGCCTCCTGCGGATCTTGCCCTGCGTCTGCGCGTCGCTCTTTCGCAGGAGCACAGCCGCACGCCACAGCAAAGCCTGCGGCGGTGGGAGATACGGTGGCAGAATACCCTGGCGCCCTTCCTGCTGCGAGCATCAGCTGGCTTTGCCAGCGCGGTGTTGCTGATCGGATCGGTGTCTCTGCTTATTGGGGCATTCGCTTCGCCGGAGCCCGTTGAAGCCCGGGACGAGTCCTCCAGTGCGGCCGCCAGCCCACGCTTCCTGTATTCGATGATGGAGTCGAACGCTCCGCAATCGGGCACGGTTGAGAGCAATGCTCCCGTCTCACGAAGCCGGAACGCGAGCGCCCGGGAACAGGACAGCGTGCAGGTGATGGCTGACAACGCGAACTCCGTCGTCGTTGAGGCGTATGTCAACGACGAAGGATTGGTTTACGACTATCGGATCATCTCCGGCCCGGACAACGCCAGCTCCCGTGCGCAGATTGAAAATCTTCTGCTGTTCAGCGTTTTTGAACCGGCTCGTATTTTTGGCGAACCCGTTCGTGGCGTGGCGGTCGTATACTTTTCCGGCATCTCAGTTCAGGGTTGAACTGAAAGCCGGCTCGCGTCCCCTCCTCAAAACCAAAAAAATAACTGATTCAGGGTGAGTTCTGGGATTGGTGTCTGCAATACCATCGACCCATGCATCGCCGTCTGACTTACCGGATCCTTATCATCGCCGGTCTGATATTCATTACCCTGATCGTCGGCACAGTCGGTTTTGAGCTGATCGAGGGCTATTCATGGTTCGACGGCTTCTACATGACCCTCACGACCATCACGACGGTCGGCTACCAGGAATTGCGGCCTCTCAGCCGAGCCGGCCGCATTTTTAATTCGTTCCTGATTTTCTTCGGGGTAACGGCGATGTTCCTGGCGTTCGGCGCAATGACACAAACTATCATCGAACTCGAGTTCGATGATCGCTACGGAAAACGCAGGAAAAAACATATGATCGATCACCTGCACGACCATTTCATCGTCTGCGGTTTTGGCCGCGTCGGCCGGAACGCCTCTTATGAGTTTCAACGGGCCAACGTTCCTTTCCTGGTAATTGATCGCAACGAACAACGTGTTGCCAAGGCGACAAGCGCAGGAATGCTTGCCATTGTTGCCGATGCCACTCAGGACGACAGCCTTCGCGAAGCCGGCGTGCTCAGAGCAAAGGGGCTGATTGCCGCCTTGCCCTCCGATGCCGAAAATCTCTTCATCATTCTCTCCGCGAAGACTCTGAATCCAGGGTTGACAGTCGTAACCCGGGTTTCCGAAGAGGAAGCCGGAGAAAAGCTGCGCCGGGCGGGGGCCGATACCGTCTTTACCCCCTACACCATGGCGGGACGCCAACTTGCCGATGCGTTGCTTAGGCCTCTCGTGGTGGAGTTCCTGGATTTCACTCGAAGCAATATAGGGCCGAAGGTCACGATGGAGCAGGTATGCGTCTCGTCAAAAAGTGGATTCACCGGAAAGACCCTTGGCCAGCTCCTGGAGTTGCGGAAATCCGGAGTAATTGTGCTTGCAATTCGCAAACCAGAAGGTGAAACGATTTTCAATCCTTCCGCAGAATTCGAAATCTCGGCCGGCGATTTTCTGATCGTCATGGGCGAGCGGCCAATCTTGCAAGAGCTGGAAGAGGTTCTTACCAGCCAATAAAAAGGCCCATTCGTTGAAGGATGGGCCCTTACCACTCACTGAATTAGCTGGGCCAGTCTCACGCCAGATCGAATAGGAGCACTTCGCTCGTCTCCGGTCCTTCCGCCTTGATAGTGATCGAAGGCTCCTGGCTGACAGCAACTGCGTCGCCGCTCTTGAGTTGCTTGTGGTTGACCATCACCTCGCCGCGAATCACGTGCAGCCAGCCGTACCTCCCGGCATCGAATGCGTGTGCGATCTCCTCCCCGGCAGCCAGTTCGGAGACATAGACCTTCGCATCCTGATTGATCACCGAGACTCCCGGAGCCTTCACCGGGCCGGCCAGCTGCTTCCACTGCCCACGCTTCTCTTCGGGGCTGAAAGCGAGCTGCTCGTAGGTTGCCGGCAGTCCATCCTTGACCGGCTCGATCCAGATCTGCAGGAAGTGCACCGGCTCGGTCTTCGATCCGTTGTATTCGCTGTGCACTACGCCGGTGCCGGCCGACATGCGCTGGATCTCATTCTGTCCCAGCACTTCCTCGTGCCCCATGCTGTCCTTGTGGGCCAGCTTGCCGTCTAGCACGTAGCTCAGAATCTCCATGTCCTGGTGCGGATGCGATCCAAAGCCCCGCCCCGGCGCCACTCTGTCCTCATTGATCACACGCAGGCTGCGAAACCCCATGTGCCGCGGATCGTAATATCCTGCGAATGAAAACGTATGGCGCGAATCCAGCCATCCATGATTTGCGTGTCCGCGTTCTTCACTTTTCCGAATCTGTAACATTGTTTGTCTTCCTCCCTTTGCTTCTGTTCGATAAAAACCTCTTTTGCTCTTCGCGCGGTGCCGCAGCCGCTGCAAACCCCAGTTTTTTGAGCAGACGATAGAGTTCTGTCCGTTCATCGTCATCGAGAACGGCCATTAGTGCTTCGAGGTCCTGCGAGTGCGCCTCGAATACCGTCTTCACCAGCCGCCTTCCTCGCTGCGTCAGGTGAATCACCCGCGCGCGGCGGTCTTTCTCTGTGAATTCCCGCCGTACCAAACCCATCTTTTCCAGCCGGTCTACCGCGGCGGTCATAGACCCACTGGTCAGCAGCACCCGATTGCCGATTTCTCCCACCGTCAACGGACCCTTGTGCAGCAGGGCTTCGAGCGCCATGAAGTCGCTGAGACACAGTCTGTGCCGGGCAACGCTGTCTTCGACATGCGCACTGAGCGCACGATGCGCTTTGGCGAATACGGTCCAGAGTCTGGCGGCGGGTATGTTTGCGTGTTGGCCCATCACACAACATAAGATGTATATCTCGATAAAAAGATTCTTGATGCCAAGATATAGGAATTGGGTTGCCTATTAACTAACCTCCTTAAGCTGCACAATCCATAGTGAAAAAGGGGGCGACTATGGGGTGGCTGTCAATGTAACAATCACCGAGATCGTCAGGAAAAGAGCGTAGGCGGCAAAGAGGAATGCTCCATATCTTCCCGCTGACGCTGCCTGCATTCTTGGCATGAAAACGGCGAAGCGAGAGAGCAGTACAGCCTCTCTAAGCATGCCAGGCAGTGCAATCAGGCATTTTCATGAGCTATTGCAGGACTTCCTGCCCAACAAGCGGCAGTGGAAGCATTGCTGCAACTCTTCCAGGGAGCCGTGATGCTTTATCTGGTAACAGAAGACCGGGAGCGCGGCAGGCGCGCACTCGAAAGGTGCTACTGAAGGAAGATTCATCGCAGCCGCACAAAGAGCCCTTGGAGAAATAGCGCTGATGCTGATCCATGCCCTTGTGAAGTTGCGGAGATCCACAAGAGCAAATCAGGACCATGGGCTGTTAGTCGGTTTGACCCCTCTACTTTCGGACGCATAGACTCGAAATGGTAGACCAGCATCCCCCGATGCGGTTTCCTTACTTGATTTATGCGGCTTTCCCTTAACCTGACCCGTTTTTGCGTCCCTGCGGCCGCCGTTGTTCTGGCCCTTGTTTGCCCTTCTTTCGCACAGCAGCCGGTGAAGGCTAAATCTCCGTCTGCGCAGAGTCAGGCTCCAAAGCTACCGCCTCCACCCAAGCCTCCGGCGCTTGTTGATCCGGCAGGACCTGCCATCAGCCTGCAGAACAGCGAAGCCGTCTTCGATATTGCCGTAGCACTCAACGCGTGCGGGTATGACAACGGCCTGGCCGAATCCGACCCCTTGCGCGAGCACATTCGTGACCAGGTGAATCAGGCGACTCAGCAATCGACTGATGCACGCGATGCTCGCTTCCACCTGTGCGAATTCATCGATCAGCATCGGCTGGCGGAAGCGGGACGCGATTTAGCCCAGTACATTTCCTTGGCGCTCTATTTAACGCCCCCACCGGAGCTTGCGCCCAGCGTAGAGATGGTTGACCTGCCTCCCGACTCCACGCAGGTAGTGGATGTTTTGCCGCTGCTGCGCACCTTTGCGCAGACCGTTCAGCTGCATGCCATTTGGGTGGAAAACCGGCCGGCCTACGAGCAGGAAATCGTGCAATTGCACGACCCGCTGAGCAAGATGATTCAGGACACAAACATCTACCTGAAGATGCCGGCCAGCACCTATGACGGGCGGCGCTTTCTGGTAGTGCTTGAGCCCATGATTTCCCCTGGGGAAACGAATGCCCGCGTTTATGGGGCGGATTATGTGGTGGTGACGTCGCCGGTCAACGGCGCGATCCACATGAAGGAGGTACGCCACACCTACCTGCATTACGAGATTGAGCCGCTGCTCTATGCGCGCGCGACGGCGATGGATCGGCTGCTGCCCTTCCTGAAGACAGTGCGCGACGCGCCCCTGGATTTTGTGTATCGCAGCGATATTGTTTCGCTGGTAATAGAATCGATGATTCGCGCCATCGAGGCCCGCACCATGAAAACGGGGGTTGTCATCCCCAGCATTCCAGCGAATACCGCGCATAGCGAACTTGAGCCTGTATATCGTGAACACGCCGCGGCCGTGCAAAAGGACAGCGCGGCGCGGGAGCAGGTCGTGGCGGGCGATATGGCCGAGGGATATGTGCTGACGCAATATTTCTATAACCAGATGGTGTCGTTTGAGCGCTCTCCCGCCAGTCTCAAGGAGAGCATCGGCGAGATGGTCTATGGGATGGACGTCCAGCAGGAATTGGGCCATCTGAAGAATATTCATTTTGTCGAGGAGGGCTCGGCGGACATCGTCCGGAGGGCGCCCGTGCAGCCGCGCGGACTGGACCTGGCGGAGCTTGACCTTGTGAAGGGAGATCCAAAAATGGCAGGCGATCTCTCCGAGACGGCTCTGAAACAGCACACGTCAGATCCCGCGCGTGCGAACTTCATCTTGGCACGTGCGGACCTGATGACCGGGAAGATCGATGACGCCGAGAATGCCTTCCGCGAGACGATTCGTCTTACCAGCGATCCTCGCATGCTGGCGTGGGCGCATATTTATCTCGGCCGCATTCTGGATGTTGAGGAAAAACGTGACGACGCCGTCGTTGAATATAAAGCCGTGCTCACCATGCACGACACCCAGCCGGACACCCGGAGCGCAGCAGAAAAAGGTGTAAAAAAGCCATTTGCCTTACCTAAACGCGAAGTTCCGGGGGGAGATGACGATGACGGCGACCCTCCGTCAAAAACACAGCCACCGGCGGCCGGAACATCACCGCAGCGCCCGCAATAGCGCTCCTGCGAACGCAAAGGCAATTGAGGAGAATCCTGTAATTTGAAAGAGTCACCCGGTGTGCCGGAACTTGAAGTACTGCTGAGACATCGGTTTGCGCAGCCTGAGCTGTTGACACGCGCGCTTACCCATCGTTCGCTGGCCTATGAGCAGCGTCTCATTGCACCAGAGGCAGGAGATGGCAGTGAAGCTGGCGCGGCTTCCGGTCCCAACTCGGACAACGAGCAGCTTGAATTTCTGGGCGATGCGGTAGTTGGCTTCCTGGTTGCCGAAGAACTTTGCAAACGCTATCCGGAGTTGCGCGAGGGCGCGCTTACCCGTCTACGCGCCGAACTGGTGAGCCGGCGGCATCTCGGCCTTGTGGCCGCGCGCCTGAACCTGGGTGAGCATATGCTGCTGGGGCGTGGAGAAGAACGCAGCGGCGGGCGCAAGAAAAGCGCTCTGCTGGCCAATTGCATAGAAGCTGTGGTGGCGGCACTTTACCTCGATGCGGGTCTCGAGAGCACACGGGCGTTCATTGTGCGCGAAGTGATCGAGCCCTCCGCCGCCGCTTTGCGCGACAAAATGCTGGGGGGTAGCAGCATCGGCGATCACAAGTCGGCGCTGCAGGAATTGCTCCAGGCGCAAAAACAGGGTCAGCCGGAGTACTCGGTGAAAGCAGAGAGCGGACCCGATCATCGCAAGCGATTCCTGGTGGAAGTTTTTGTCGCGAAGAATGGCAGCAAGGCGACGGCACTGGCGCGCGGCCTCGGCAACACCAAGAAAAAGGCCGAGCAGGAGGCAGCCCGCCGCGCCATCATAAAACTGGAGCGCAGGAAACTCGTGGCGGAGGTGGCCCCCGGGACCGTAGAAGAGGAATGAG
>DATAQX010000071.1:0-6137 GCA_036264455.1 Silvibacterium sp.
CGATCTATCGATGGTTCAATCCATCCGCCTCAGCGTTCCGGTGCTGCTGTTCACGCTCGGCACGTGCACACTTACCGCCATTCTGTTTGGGCTGCTGCCCGTGGCGAAGACTGTAAACAGCCTGGCAGAGGCTCTCCGCCCCGGAGATCGCGGAAGCACAGGCCGGCATGGCCTGAGCAGGGGCGCGCTGATCGCCGGAGAGATCGCCATCGCCGTTGTCGTGTTGTTTCTCGGCACCCTGGTTATCCGGAGTTTTCAAAAGCTTCTTGCCGTCGATCCGGGCTTTCGTACCGATCATCTGCTCAGTTTCGAAATCACACTGCCAGAGCCGCATTATCAGGACACCAGCCCGAAGACGAACCGCTTTTTCGAACAGCTTCTTGACCGGATTGCGCAGTCTCCAGGCGTTCTCTCCGTCGGCAGCACCACCCAGATTCCCTTGAATCCTTCTCAGGTGATGACGCGCTTTCTTGTCGAAGGCGCGCCTCCGCTGGCTCCCGGCGCCTATCCCCTGGCGCAGATTCGCTATGTCAGCCCCACATTCTTCCATACGATGGGGATTGGCCTGCAGCAAGGCAGGTTATTCGAGCAGAAGGACATCGACGACCCTAATGGTTTCTTCGTCGTCAATCAGGCGTTCGCTCAGCGGTATCTCGCCGGAGGAAATCCGGTCGGCGCCAATATCCTTCTTGGCGTGTTAAGCCCGCATCCGGTAAAGATTCCCGTAATCGGAGTCGTGGCCAATGCCCACGACCTGGGAGTGGAGACGGAGCCTCAGCCGGAAATCTATCTGCCGGGATTCGGGCTCAAAGAAGTGCTCCTGGTGCGCACCGCTTCAGACCCGCAAAGCATCGTGCCGGTAGTCAGGAATGCAGTTCGCGAATTGAATTCGACCCAGCCCATCTACCACGTCCAGACGATCGATGAAGTGCTTTCCGATTCGCTCGCACGCCAGAAAATGACAGCCACGCTACTCGGCATATTTGCGCTCGTGGCGCTCACGCTGGCAGCGATTGGAATCTACGGCGTGCTGGCCTACTCCGTTGCCCAGCGCACGCGCGAAATTGGCGTTCGCATGGCGGTGGGAGCCAGACGTGAGGATATTCTGCATCTGGTGTTGAGCGAGGCGGCGAAATACGCCATCGTCGGGATATCGGTTGGCCTTGCGGCTGCTTTTGCCTGTGCTCGCCTGTTGAGTAGTCTCCTCTTCAAAACCAGCACCGTGGATCCGCTGTCTGTGTTCATCACCATCGGCGCCCTGGCTGCCATCGCTGCTCTGGCGGTCAGCATACCGGCGCGGCGTGCCGCCTCGGTCAGCCCCACTGAAGCCTTGCGCGCTGAGTAAGGATTCGCTCAGCCTATGGCGTTACGTTGAAGGCAGCGCTCTGCGACGCGAGCGAGTCTCCTCCGACCCACACGGTGTAATGCGTGGGCTCGATGACTTGCTTGCTCTCGACGTTGTAGAAGGAGAGCTCGTCGAAGCCGAGATTGAACGTCAGTTCTTTTGACTCGCCCGGCTTAAGCGTGACACGCTGGAATCCCTTCAGGAGACGCACCGGCTGCGAGACGCTGGCTCCGTTGTTGTTGACGTATAGCTGCGCCACCTCGGCTCCCTCGCGGCTTCCCGTATTCGTAACAGTCGCCGTTACCGTGATAAGCGGCGCGGCCTGATCGGGACTGTTCGCCCGAGACAGAGACAGCGTCGCCGCGCTTACCTTCAAATCGGAGTAGGCGAATTTCGTGTAGGAGAGACCGTAACCGAAAGGAAAGAGCGCGTCGTTGCGCACGTCAAGGTATCGGGAGAAAAACTTGGTGCCCTTTGCGGCGTCCGAGGGGACACGATCCCGGCCCTTCGCCGGACGTCCGGTGGGAAGCTGCGCGTAGTAGAGCGGCTCCTGTCCTACTGCACGCGGAAAGCTGAGCGGCACGCGGCCGCTTGGGTTCACGTCGCCGAAGAGCACGTTCGCTATGGCGGGACCCGCTTCGTTACCCAGGAACCACGCTTCCACAATCGCCGGAATGTGCTCGGCGGCCCAGTCCAGAACGAGGGGGCGGCCGGAGAAGACCACGAGCACGGTTGGTTTGCCGAGCTTGCCGATGGCTTCCAGCAGCTTCTCCTGGTTCCCGGGCAGGTCAAGATGCGCGCGGGAGGCGGCTTCTCCGCTCATGCCTTGCGATTCGCCTAACGCGAGCAGGATTACGTCCGCCCTGGTCGCCGCTTCGATGGCGGCGGCGAAACCAGCTTCGGAGACACCCTCGATGTCGGTTCCCTTCTCGTAATCGACGGTGCAGCCGGTTTGTTTGCAGCGGCTTTCGAGTGCGCTGCGCAGGGTGACGACATCGTCCTTTCTTGCGCCGATAGCCCAGGTACCAGCCATTTCGTCTGCGGCATCGGCCAGCGGACCGATGAGGGCGATCTTGTTTGCCGTTGGTTGCATCGGCAAGACCGGAGCAGTGCCGTTCGCCGCACCATTCTTGAGCAAAATGATCGACTCTTCCGCAGCCCTGCGCGCGAGAGGACGATGTTCCGGCACCGTGGCGGTGACCTCGCCGCCGGAGCGCGCATAGGGATGTTCGAAAAGGCCGAGAGCGAATTTGACGCGGAGTACACGGCGCACGGCTTCATCGAGCGTCGCCTCCGAGACCGCGCCAGATTTGACGAGCGCGGGAAGGTTCCGATCATAGACGTGCGCCATCATATCCACATCCACGCCGGCATCGAGGGCTTTCCGCGCGGCAGTAGCTCCGTCGAGCGCGATGCCGTGGGGGATTAATTCACCGATAGCGTTGTAGTCGCTGACGACGAATCCATCGAAGTGCCACTCGCCGCGCAGAATCTTCGTCATGAGGTAGGGATTCGCGCTGGCCGGAACACCATTGAGCGAGTTGAAGGAGCTCATGAGCGTGGCCGCGCCCGCCTGCACTGCCGCTTCGTAAGGCTGCAAATACACCTGCCGGAGTGTTATATCGGACATATCCGTGGTGTTGTAGTCGCGCCCTGCCTCGGCTGCTCCGTAGGCTGCATAGTGCTTAACGGAGACGGCGACGCTTTCGGGATCGGAGAGAACGTTACCCTGGTAGCCCCGCACATAGGCGCGCGCGATCGCCGAGCCAAGATATGGATCTTCGCCTGCGCCCTCCGCAACTCTGCCCCAGCGGGCGTCCCGCCCGATGTCGACCATGGGAGAGTAAACCCACTTCACCCCCGCCGTTGTGGCTTCAGATGCAGCTGTGTGCGCCATCTGGCCGATCAGCTCCGGATCGAAAGAAGAAGCCGTAGCAAGTGGGATGGGAAAGATAGTGCGGTAGCCGTGGATGACGTCAGCGCCGAAGAGCAGCGGTATATGCAGACGCCCTCTCTCAACCGCTGCGCGTTGCAGAGCAGCGGCGCGCGGTCCCCAGGTGTTGAGCACCGAGCCGAGTAGACCTTTCTCCGCGAGCGCCATGGCGTCAGGCTGCTGCACTTCCGGATTCACATCGGCAGCGGCCCCCTCTTTCTTCCTGCCGGACCTGGGCGGAGGAGCAACCGGCTGTCCGCTGAATTGCACGAGCTGCCCGACTTTCTCTTCGAGGGTCATCTGCTGCAGCAGGGCATTGACCCTGGCCTCAATCTTCGGATCGGCCAGTTGGGCGTTGGGATGTGCCTGCTGCGCCGGCACGAAGCCAGATGCGAATGAGAGCAGGATCACTGCGAAGATGCCGCCAAGGCAACGCGAAAATTTACGTGGGGGTATCAATCTTGTTTTCATATAACGGTTTTCGAATTTTACTCTCCCGGCCGGGAGACGCCCTGGCGGACATATTTGCTTCGGAAATGAGATGATGGATGGGCGGGCGAAACTGACCCGTCCAAGAGCCTGTTATGAACTTTAGCGTGGGCAGCGTTGCGAGCGAAAATCGGGCCAGACGAGACGGAGTCCGCAGCGCATGGCGGGACCACGGGCAAGGACGACAACGAAGTATGGCGCGATTTTCGCCGCAACCCTGCGGGACGGGGCCAATTTTCCCGGCTTCGTTGTCGCTCGTCGCTCGAAGGTGCTCAACATTCGTCGCTCCTCACTCCGAGAATCCAGGAAAATTGGCTCCCGTCGCTGCCTACGCTAAAGTTCATAACAGGCTCTAAAATGCACCGGCGCACCAGGGTCACAATCGCGATCGTCCTAGTCGTTCTGCTGCTGCTGGCTGGAGCTCTCTACCTGCGCAAGAAGGCGCCTCCGGAAGCCGCGCGCCTGCTCCCTGAGTCCGACGGTATTGTCTACCTCAATCTGCGCCCCCTGCGCGCGGCCACGCGCTTCGAGCGTAATCCTGTGCGCCATGATCCTGAATACCAGCACTTTATCGATGAGACAGGCATCGAGCCCGAGCGTGATCTGGATGAAGTAGCGTTTGCGCTGCACCGTATGCCCGATCCGAACGGGCCGAACGGGCCGGTAGCCTTCTCCGAGGTTTTTGTCGGACACTTCGATGGCCGGCGTCTTTCGCGCTATCTGGCGAGCGTAGCTGCCAGCACCGAAACTTACGCGGGACACGAAATCTACAATATTCCCAGTGACGGCCGCACGGTCCGGGTCACCCTGCTGGGCTATGACATGGTTGCGGTGAGCAATACTCCCTCTGAAGAGCAGATTCATTCGATTCTGGACCGTTACCGGACGGCGGCGCTGCCCTTTACAGGATCTTCCCTGCTGGCGGCACATTACAGCGATGTTCCTCTGCTGTCGCTGGCCTGGGGAGTCGGCCAGATCGGCCTGCCGCTGGGTGATCCGACGGGTAGCGTGCAGGTTATGGGCCTCTCCTTGCCGCTCACCTTCGACGCCACCTTCATCGCATCGTTGGGCTGGACGGGCAAAACACGGCTGCGCATCGAAGAAATCGCTCCCAGTGAGGCCGCGGCAAAGGCTTCAGCGGATTCGATGGCGAGCATTTTGAACCTCGCCCGCGCTGCGGAAGTTGGGACTCCCGCAGACGCTGTCGATCCCGATACAAGGTCATTGCTGGATTCGGCGCAGATCGAACACCATAAAGATCGCGTCGTGCTGACGGCAACTGTTCCATCGGGACTGCTCCAGAGGCTGGTGAGCGCGCCCGTGAGTTTGCAAAGCTCGCCTGCCTCCGCAAATTCAACTCAGGGTAAGAATTAGAAGAATCCTATAACGCGTGGCGCTCGTCAAAGAAAGAAGTCCAACAAAGAAACCGTTTACTAACCTGTTTCATTCCTACAACCTGATCATAGCTGGAGGAAACCCATGTTGAAGAATTGTCACCGTCTGCCGATCGTGACCCTGGCTGTTGCATTTCTTTTCTCTTCGAGCCTTCCCTTGCGCGCTCAAAGCTCACAGTCCGGCAACGTTATCACCGGCCAGGCGGCCTTCACCGATTACACCCAGGAGAAGCCCGGCGTGATCCGGAAACTCACTGTCGCCGACCTGCCCGCGCCGTATGCCACCAAGGGCGTGGACAATGGCGCGCAGATGGTCCCGCGCCCGGACAATGCATGGCCACAGGCTCCCGCAGGCTTCAAGGTTGAGCAGTACGCCACCGGGCTGAACAACCCGCGGCTGATTCGCACCGCTCCTAACGGCGATTTGTTTGTGGCCCTCAGCGCCGCGAACAAAATCATGGTCTTCCGCGGCATGGACGCAAGCGGCAAGCCCAAGCAGGTGGAAACCTTTGCCGAGAATCTTAGCCAGCCCTTTGGAATTGCGTTCTATCCGGCGGGGCCGAATCCCCAGTGGGTCTATGTCGGCAACACGGATTCAGTGGTTCGCTTTCCTTACAAGAGCGGCGACATGAAAGCGACCGGCCCGGCGGAGAAGCTGGCAGATCTGCCCGGCGGCGGACGGCTGCGCGGCGGCGGCCACTGGACGCGGGATATCGCCTTCTCGAAAGACGGCACGCGGATGTTTGTGTCCGTCGGCTCGCACTCGAATGTGGATGACCCGGACACGCACCCCGAGGAGCACCATCGTGCGGATGTGCTTGAGTTCACGCCTGAAGGCAAGTTCGTGAAGGTGTATGCGTCCGGCATTCGCAACTGCGTCGGCGAGGCCATTAACCCCGTCACCGGCGAGCTGTGGTGCTCGACCAACGAACGCGACATGCTCGGCGACAACCTGGTTCCGGATTACATCACCCAC
>DATAQX010000083.1:0-4077 GCA_036264455.1 Silvibacterium sp.
GGGAGGTTGCGTTTGATTCGCCCCGGATAGCGCGCGTAGTTTGAAAGCCGTTCGTTGCACCGGACGCGGTGTGCGGGAAAGCGCCAGCTATCGTCCGCGCTGGGAGCGAGGATGACGGAGCTATCGTCGTCGCGCAGCACGTTGGCCGCCCACCGTGAAATCGCACCGCCAATCGGTTCGGAAAACGGCTCGGTCTCCGTCAGCAGATGATACGTCGTCATCCCCGGACCACCAGCGCAGCCGCATTGCGGCGAAGCTGCCGCCGCCTGCGATCCAGACCGACGATAGCTGCGATGATCAACACCCAGGAAAGATTGAAGCGGAAGAGAAACGAGGCCTCGTCGATGTTGTACAGAATACCGAACACAATGATCGTGATGTACCACAGCACCTGCGGACTCGGATCCCGGATGAAGCAGTGCCACGAATCCTTCAACCCCTTCAGCAGGCACATAACCAGCAGGGCGAGCGCGACGGCTCCGACCTCCACCCACACGCTCAGAAAACCGTCGTGCGCATATCCCATCATCCAGCCAAGAGAGACCATCACGTTCGCCGATTCGCCGCTCATGCCCCGCCAGAAGGTGCGGTACCCATAACCCGTCCACGGCTGCTTGTGGATAGAGGCGAGAATGGCAGACCAGATCGAAGTACGGCCACTGAAGGATGTATCTCGTCCGATGAAATGGAACAAGGTGGAGACGTTCAGAAGAACCACCGCGCCGACCACGAGTGTGGCCGCGCAAAACAAGATGAAGAGAACGGAGCGATCGAAGGGTTTGAACCGCGCCAGCAGCTTGAGCCCGATGGAGAAGAGAACCAGCAGCACCGCGATTCCCCATCCAGTGCGGGAACGCGTCATCCCGATCACGCCCAGCGCAGCAACAATGTACACGTTGCGCAGCACGCGTCCCTGAAGCGTCGCCGGTTTGCGATACAGCGCCGGCATCAGCAGAAACATCATCGCCATGGCGCATACATTCTTGCCAGCGTAGATTCCCTCCCACTCGCCCGTGACGCCCTGGCGTCCATTCAGTCCGTACGCCGGAAACAAAGCAACCGTGAGCATGCTGAGGCCAATCGCGAGGGTGCCGGCAAGCTGCATGAACTTCATCTGCGCCTCAGCGGGCCTGAACGCAAAGGCGATCGCGAACGTATAGGTGACGAGTAGATAGACGCCCTGCTTCAACGTGAACGTAGGCTCGGGAGACCACAGGCAAGAGATCACGCCCATGCAGTTCAACAGCGCCAGCATTGGCACGCAAAACGCCGCCTTGCGAACTTGATCCGCCCGGCGCCACGCAACATAGAAAAGCCCGATCAGCACGAACCGTCCCAGCATCACGCCGACGGCCGAGCCTCCGCCCGCGCCGCTCATCGCGCCCATCTGCGTGTTGGCTTCCGGATCGTAGAACGAGAACGTCCCGCCCGCAGAGAGATAGAGCAATACAAACGCCGTGAGCCAGGTACCGGCGTGGGCAAGCCAATGCGGCGGCCGTTCGACAACCACGCCGGCCATGCTTCGGCGAGGCACAGTCTGGCTGCTGCGCCTAAAGCGCACCTTCACCGTTACATTTGTGCCCTGCATCAGACTCATCGTCTCTGGACCTCGATCGTCGTCACTCGTCCTCTTGTCAACTGCGCTGTGGCAGGGCGGCAATCGCCGCACGCACACTGCTCCAGGCCGGGTTCGGTGCATCCGCAGCACTCAGCAGCCCGGGCGCGTGCGCCTCTCCGTCCTTCCGCCGGAAGCTGGCCGAGTTTTGCGCCGCGCCATCCAGCCAGTTCCGGGTATCCGACACGGTCCAAAATGAAATCCGGCTCAACGGGACAGCCGAAGCAACCCACGTAATGAAATCGGCATAGACGCGCCCGTTCTTCGCCTTTCTTGTCGGACCATCACCATTCTCCCAGGAATCGTTGATGTCCAGCTCAGATAGCGCGACGCTCAGGCCCAGCGCGTGCACTGCTTGATAAAACCGAGCGGCGTCCGCGCTCTTAGCGTTGGAATTTCCATCGAGATGCGACTCCGAGCCGATGCCGTGTATGGGCACCTTGCGCTGCAGCATCTGTTGGATCAGTGTGAGGGCGTGCTGACGATTCTGCGACTGCGTACCCGTATCCTGCTCCAAGCTGTCCAGGTTCATAATCAGCTTCGCGTCCGGATCGGCAGCGTGTGCCGCGGCAAAGGCGATATCGATGTAGCGCGGCCCCAGCGTGTTCAGCCACAAACCGGTCGAAAGACCATCCGGCCTTCCCAGCTGGCTGCGCACCGGCTCGTTCACTACATCCCAGGAAGGGATGCGTCCGCGATAGTGGCTCACCACCTTCGTGATGTGATCGGTCAGAATTTGCTCGGCGTTGTTTTTGTTAATCGTCTTCGCCATCCACGACGGGTTGTAGTCGTTCCAGCACAGGTTGTGACCGTGTACTTTCATCCCATTACCTTGGGCGAAGTTCACCATCCAATCGCCATCCGCGAAGAAGTAGGTCTGCGGCGCAGGATGGATGCGCTCCCACTTGAGCTCGATGCCGGGCGTCAGCACGCTGAAATTCTGCGCGATAAAAGAGGCAAGGTTCTTGTCCTGCAGAAGCGAACGCATGGACTGCGCTCCCATGGCTATGCCGGAATGAGCGGCAAGCTGCTTCAAAGGAGTCTGGCCGTTGTCAGCAAAAAGCTTTGCGGGGACCGCGGACGCGACAGCAAGTCCAAAGCCGGATTGCAGGATTTCTCTGCGAGTTGGCATTCTTCACTCCTTCAGCGTCGTCTTTGCGAGGATGCTGTTTGTTCATGCCCAATAGGCAGTATTGTTTCAGCGCGGCCCTGCTGACGTCCGTCGCTGCAAAGAGGCTAAGAACAGCGATCACCTCGCGCGGCCGCCATTTCGGATCTTTAACCCTGGGCCCGTATGGACGGATGAGACGGGAACAACAGGGGCAGGCGCGCTCCTCCTTTGCGAAGCTCCACCTGTCGCTGCACGAAATCCAGCATCTTCTCGCAAAAGACCGTGGTATCGAATGTCTTCGCATGCTCCCGAATGAACGCAGGGAGAAAGTTCCCTTCCATCATCTCAAACTGCAGCATCGCCTTCACCACACTCTCGACACTCTGCTCGTCGAAGAAGACTCCGGTCGCGCGACCATCCCTCTGCAACTCCGGCGAAAACCCGCCTATCACCGACTCGATCGCGCCGCCTTTGCCATATGCGATCACTGGCCGGCCGTAAGACTGCGCCTCCACCGGAACCAGGCCGAAGTCTTCTTCGGCAGCGAACAGCAGTGCCTTTGACCGTGCATACAGCTCCCGCAGCTCTGCGTCCGTAGTGTGCCCTCGGAACGAAATCATCGGTCCGGCAATCGCACGCAGCGCACTCTCGCACGGCCCACCCCCCACGATCACCAGGTGACGGCCAAGCTTGTTGCAGGCTTCAATCAGCAGGTCCATCCGCTTCACATCGACCATTCTGCCGACCGTCAGGTAATAGTCCCCGTGCGATTCCGCCACATACCCTTCGCTGGTATCCACCGGCGGGAAGATGATGGTGCTGTCGCGACGATAGTATTTGCGAATCCGGTCCTGGATATATCGCGAGTTCGCGACGAAGGCATCGACGCGCTGCGCCGCGAGGTAATCCCACTGCCGTACGTAATGGGCAGAAAGCATGAACAGCTTCCGCCGGGTACCGGACAGCTCATCCAGGTAAGAGGCGTACTGATCCCAAAGCGAGCGATGAGGGCTATGGCAATAGCAGACCTGCACCGCCGACTGATCCGTGATCACGCCCTTGGTCGCAGTGCCGTCCGCCGTGATGACCAGCTCGTACCCGCGAAGGTTCAGACTCTCGACCGCCATCGGATAGAGCGGCAGAAAGTTGCGATGCGAACGCTTCACCCATGCGCGATCAAGGAACGAGGTCGTGATCTGGCGCCCCTTCAATGCCTCTGGGATGAAACGGTCGTCTGTCATCAGACTGAAGAAGTGCGCTTCCGGAAACATCCGGGCCAGCACCTCCAGCACTCGCTCAGCTCCGCCGAGAGCGAGGGAGTTTGCATATGTAATGGCGACACGCATCGTTC
>DATAQX010000518.1:0-6366 GCA_036264455.1 Silvibacterium sp.
AGGACAGAATAGATAATGCTGAAAACCGAGACCGTTGCACCGATGCCGAGTGCCAGCGACAGAATCGCGGTCACTGCGAAGCCCGGATGACTGCCCAATTGACGGAATGCGAAGCGAATGTCCTGCAGGAAGGTAGGCATCGGCACCTCTCGGAAAAGAGGAATTCGGGTTCTATTTGAAGCAAACCGCAAGCCAAATTCTTGCTGTGGCCTAAACGGCTGACCCTACAAGAGAAGATTGCAGGATCCGACCCCTGACCCTCGCAGACAGGGCGTCCATTTTCGCACAGAGTCTTCCGAGAATGGACACGGCAAGAAAGCGAATGCCGATCGAATAGAGGTTTTGACTCATCCCACGTTTCTACCGCTCCGCAACCTGATCCAGCAGATCGAAAAACTCCGGGAAGGAGATTGCGGCTGACTCGGCTCCGCGGATGACGGTGTGGCCTCGCGCGCCAAGAGCGGCCACGGAGAAGGCCATGGCGATGCGATGATCACCGCCGGAATCGATTTCTGCGGCGTGCAGGTGCTGGCCGCCGGGCACATCGAGGCCGTCCTCAAACTCTTCGACTTCAGCGCCCATGGCGCGCAGGTTCCGCGCAACCAGGGCGATGCGGTCGGATTCTTTCACGCGGAGCTCTTTGGCGTCGCGGATGCGGATGCCGTGCTTTGTGTATGGCCCGATTGCCGCGAGCACAGGGAGTTCATCGATCAACTGCGCAGCTAGCGCGCCGGAAATCGTCGTCCCGGTGAGGCCATCCTTTGGAGCGTTCACCTGCACGGTTCCGACCAGCTCGCCGTGTTTCTCTTCGAGATTCAGGACACCAATGTGCGCCCCGAGCGCGGTGAGGACGTCGAGCAGAGTAGCACGCGTGGGATTCAGGCCAAGGCCGTCAAAGATGAGGTTCGATTCGGGGAAGAGAATGGCGGCGCACAGAAAGAAGGCGGCAGAAGACATGTCTCCGGGTACTGACGCTTCGATGGCCTGCAGTTGCTGTCCTCCGGCGATCGAAACCGAGTCGACTGTGCGCTCGACGTTTGCGCCGAAGGCACGAAGCGCCAGTTCGCTGTGATCACGAGTGCGCACTGCTTCGCGCACAGTTGTCGTTCCGGATGCCTGCAGTCCCGCGAAGAGTACGGCGCTTTTTACCTGCGCGCTGGGCACCGGTGTGGTGTAGTCGATGCTGTGCAGCTGGTTGCCGCGAATCATCACCGGGGCGTGGCCGTCGGTGAGGTGAATGTCCGCGCCCATTTGGGCGAGCGGCTTGCGCACGCGCTCCATAGGGCGGCGGCTTAGGGATGTATCGCCGGTCAGTGTGTATCCAGAGCGCTGCGGGGCGAGCAGCCCGGCGAGCATGCGCATGGTAGAGCCGGAGTTGCCGCAATCCAGCGGCGCCTCGAAGTGGTGAAAATGTCCGTCAGTGCCGACGATCTCAATCACACCGTCAGCCGTGCGCGTGACCTTTGCACCAAGAGCCGCGACGCAGGCGAGGCTGCTGGCGCAGTCGGCTCCGGAGGAAAAATTCGTCAGCCGCGTCTTTCCATGGGCCAGGCCACCAAGCAAGGCGTAGCGGTGAGAAATGCTCTTGTCACCGGGCAGGCGCAGGCTGCCGAGAATGTTGCGCGCAGGCTCGATGATGCGTTCAGTAGCTACTTCGGTCAAGGCAAGCTCCGGGAGAGGGTTCTTTCTATCCTAAAGCACGCGCACTACGACGACGGTTTCGTCGTCGAAGCGTTCTCGTTCGCCCTGGAACTTGGATATTTCAGAGAGGATGGCGTCGGCGATCTTCGACGCAGATTTCTGATGATACTTTTTGACGATAGCTTTGAGCCGGTCGTCGCCAAACATGTCGCCAGCCGCATTCTGTGCGTCGGTGATTCCGTCGCTGAAGAAGACCAGTGAGTCGCCGGGTTGCGTAGATAAGCTGAACTCCTCGTATTTCACGTTGGGAAACATGCCCAGCGGGAATCCTTCGGCATGCACTGTGTCCACCTCTCCGTTGCGGCAGATGAGCGGCTGCGAAGCGCCGGCATTGGCGACCTGCAAGGTGCGATTGTCATCGTTCCAGAGCGAATAGAGCATGACGACATATTGCGCGTCGAGCTTGCGCTCCTGGAGTGAGTCATTCAGGGCTTCGAGCAGCGCCGAGGGCGACAGAAGCTGGTTGGCCGCGGAGCGCATGATGCCGCTTACCAGCGCCGCATACAAGGCCGCCGGAGTCGCCTTGCCGCTGACGTCGCCGAGAACAATGGCTGTGCGGTTGGCGTCGTAGTGCACAAAATCATAAAGATCGCCGCCTATGGAGCGGGCGGGAATAAAGCGCGCTGAAAACTCAGCGTTTTTGTGCTTCGGTCTTCCCGGGGGGAGCAGGCGTAACTGCACCTCGCGCGCAAGAGCCAGGTCGCGTTCCAGGCGTTGCTCCTGCTGGGCAACGCGCTGGTAGAGCTGCGCGTTTTCGATGGAGATGGCAATTTGTGCGGTGAGGGTGTTCAGGGCGCGCTCGTGGTCTTCGTTGAAATAGTTGGTGCGGGTGTGCTCCACATCCAGGACGCCGATTACTTTGCCTTTGTAGATCAGCGGCACCGCCATCTCCGACCGTGCCTCGGGATTGATCATGTAGTAGCGCGTATCCTTGCGCACATCGGCGACATGCACCAGCCGCCGCTCGGCCATTGCCACGCCCACCAGGCCGCGATCCAACGGTATTCTTTCGGTTGGATAGAACCGCTCGCCGAAGCGCACGGCGTAACGGTTAACGAGCACATCTTCGTTTTCGTCTACAAGCCATATGGAAAACATCTGAAAGTCGATGATTCTTCGCAGCAGCTGCCCTACCCGCTCGAGAAGCGCATCTACGTCGAGAATGGACGTCAGCTCGCGGCTGATTTCGTTCAGCACCTCGAGAGTCTGCGCCTGTCGAGCGACGCGGGTATAGAGTCGCGCATTCTCGATCGCCTGTCCGATGCGGGATGCTGTTAATTGCAGAAGGCGCATGTGCTCGGTCGAAAAATATCCCACCTGCTCCGACTGGATATCGATCACGCCGATCACACGATTCTTCACAATCAGCGGAACGGCCAGTTCCGAACGCACACCGGGGTGGACGTTGATGTAGTTTTCTGACTCCCGCACGTCGTTGACCAGAATGGCCTGCCGCGTCTCGGCTACCTGGCCCACGACGCCCTTGCCGATCTTGATACGCAAGCGCTCGGCTTCAGGGGTGTGGCCAATCTGAAAACGCATTCTCAGATCATGAGTGCGGTCGTTGACCAGCAGGATGGCGAAGATGCGATAGTCGATCACCGCTCTCACCAGGTCGGCTGTGCGTTTGAGCAGTGTCTGCAGGTCGAGGGTGGTGTTCAGAGCATCCGCCAGCCGGGTAAGGAACTCGGTGGACATGGGTTCGACCTGGATCTGAGTCTGCGGCGGCGCCGGCGTACTGGGGCGGTAGTCACCCTCGAATCCCTCAGGGGTCAGGCCGTGTTGCGTCTTTTCCGTACTCACAAATCTCCTGATTTACAAACCGGCGGCTTACTTTTCCGGTGCTTTCTGATTTCCGCCACTTCCCGCGCGCAACAAGCAGGGAAGTCTTGCACAGACGAGCCATGATAGCGCGTCCTACAAACAGTATGGATGGGCGAGGTGTTATGACCTGCCTTTGAGCTTACGGCGCGTCAAGAGCCTGCACAATGGCAACGCTGGCACTGGCTCCGATGCGATTTGCGCCTGCTTCGAGCATGGTTCGCGCATCCTCAAGAGTGCGAACGCCGCCCGAAGCCTTCACACCGCAGCGGCCGCCAGCCACACCCCGCAGCAGAGCCACATCAGCAGCTGTCGCGCCTCCGGTGGAGAAGCCGGTGCTGGTTTTCAGGAAATCCACTCCAACAGCACAGGCCAGCTCCGAGGCCCGCAGCTTTTCTTCGAGATTCAGAAGAGACGTTTCAAGGATTACTTTCAGGATTGCGCCGGCTTCGTGAGCGATCTCCACTACACCGCGAATATCCTTCTGCACCAGCGCATTCTCGCCCGACTTGAGAAGCCCGATATTCAGCACCATATCCAGTTCACGCGCACCCAGGCGCACCAGCGCAGCCGCTTCATCGCGTTTGGTGGTGCAGAGGCTTGCGCCCAGCGGAAAGCCCACAACCACTCCCACGGGAACGCCAGTCCCGGCCAGGGCGGCATAGGCGGTGGTTACCCATGCCGGGTTCACCATGGCGCAGGCAAAGTGATACTCGGTCGCTTCTGCGCACAGCTTCAGCACCTGCTCGCGGGTGGCTTCGGGCTTCAACAGGGTGTGGTCGATCGCCGCTGCTAACGAGCGGCGGCTGGAAAGCGCCTGCCTCGCGAATGCTGCAGTGTCGAACGTACTTTCGTTTTCACCGATTTCTTCAAGGGCTGTAGGTGTCATGGTCGGCTCCTTTTGATGAGCTGCGATCAATGCAGCTCAGGATAATCAGGCGGCATGAGGCGAATATCGGGCACATTGCGGAAGCGCTCCGCATAGTCCATGCCATAACCAATTACAAAGTGGTTGGGGATGTGGAATCCAACGTAATCCGCGTCGATTTTTTCAAGGCGGCGCGATGGCTTGTCGAGCAGAGCCGCGATACGAAGCGATCCCGGCTTGTGCTGCTCGAAGAGGCTGCGCAGGAAACACAAGGTCAGACCGGTATCGAGAATATCCTCGACGATGATGATGTTCTTGCCTTCGATGGGCTGATCGAGATCCTTGATCAGTTTAACGGCGCCACTGGTCCGCAGGCCCTTTCCGTAACTCGATACGGCCACGAAGTCGAAGGTGCACTCGACGGTGATACAGCGCGCCAGGTCGGCCAGAAAAATAGCCGCGCCCTTCAGCACACCGACAAGCACCACACTTTTACCGGCGTAGTCCTGATCGATCTGGCGGCCAATCTCGGCGGTGCGCTCGGCGATCTGTTGTTCACTGAAAAGGATCGGAAAATCTTTGTGGATGTCGGCGTGCTTCACAGTGTCTAGGATATCTCCAAAATGGCGGTTGAATATCTCAAAACCCTCGATGGAAGATATACTTAAAAGAGTAGTTTCCGCATGTATCCATATATTCACATTGGCCATTTTTCCGTTGGCACCTTTGGCATTATGCTCTGGTTTGCCGCTGTCTGCGCAGGGTGGGTACTCCACTCCAATTTTCGCCGCTGGAAGCTAGACGCCGACGCCATCGGGATTGTTGCTATCTCCACCGTTGCGGGCGTTATCGGCGCCAAGCTGTGGCACGTGCTTGAGGACCCGCAGGGGCTGATGCAGCATCCGTTCCTCTCGCTCTTCGACCGGTCGGGATTTGCCTGGTTCGGCGGCCTGGTCGCCGGCATTCTGGCGCTACTGTGGCAGGGGCGCAGCTACGGCATTTCACGGCTGACCATGCTCGATCTTGCGACGCCGGCTGCGGCTATCGGCTATGGCGTGGGGCGTCTGGGCTGCCTCACCTCCGGCGATGGCGATTACGGCATCCCCACAAAGCTGCCCTGGGGCATGAGTTTCCCCAACGGGCTGGTGCCGACTGATCCCGGCGTGCGCGTTCATCCCACGCCGATCTATGAGTTGATCGTCGCGCTCCTGATTGCGTGGGCCTTGTGGCGGCGCGGCTCTCCCGAGCGGCCCAAGCCGATCGGGCAGCTTACTGGCGAATATCTGGTGCTAAGCGGGATCGCGCGCTTTCTGGTGGAGTTCATCCGGATTAATCCGAAGATCTACTGGGGCATGAGCAATGCGCAGGTGGCGAGTATCGGCTCAGTGATCGCGGGCGTGGGATTGATAATCTGGGCGCGGCGTCGCTCGGCGGTTCAGTCTCGCGGAACTACGCCTGCGGCGGTAGTGCCGGTGGATTCGCACTAGCATAAGTTTGCGGATTTCTGTTCATCGGGAATAAGTCGTATCCCACCCTTTGCGCCAACAACGGGTGCAAAGAATGGACACCCCAGGCTATAAAGTTTTCAAGTAGGCCTTAGCGCGATCCAGTTCGGGGAAGAGTCGCTCCTCCGCCTGGAACTCACGCGAGTGCACGCAGCGGCGTCCGTTTTTGGCCCTCACTGGATGTTTGAGGTGGAGCATCTCGTGGTACATCAGATATTCGATCGCGTAGCGCGGCGTATTTCTGCGATCGAAGACGCGGCTCACCATGATCGTGTTGTGCGCGGCGTCATAGTGGCCTAAAAGACGCCTGGCTCTGTGCTCGCTCCAGCCCAGTTGTGGCCTTCCCAGCAATCCGTGAAAGAAACGCAGGTTAATGGCTTCGAAAACTTCGTCGAGGTCGTAGTGTTCACCCTTGGCTGTTGAGATGCGCTTTCGTCCGCGCGTTTGCCGGATGCGCTCGCTCTGCCGCAC
>DATAQX010000528.1:0-9261 GCA_036264455.1 Silvibacterium sp.
CCGCGACCAATCTCCACTGCTTTCACAGCCTGCAATGACATGACTGCCTGCGCCAGAATCCCATCCAGCCGCTCGTCCCAATTGGCGTAGGTGCCAACGCCTGCCGGCGCTCCGTGAATCACGACCTCGAAGATGCCGCCAATGGAGTCGCCCGTGCGCAGGGCCAGATCTACTTCCGCCTTCATGCGCGTTTCCGCCTCTTCATCCACGCAGCCCAATAGAACTTCTTCCTTGGCTCGCAGCGCGCTTATTTCTTCCCATGCCGCATCACGCGTGAGTTCGGCACGGCCAACGCGGATCACGTGGCTGGCGACATCGATGCCCAACTCCAGCAACAACGATTTTGCTACCGCTCCTGCCGCCACCCGTGCCGTTGATTCGCGCGCCGAGGCCCGCTCCAGGACGTAACGCGCATCAGGGAAGTCGTATTTCAGGGCACCGGCAAGATCGGCGTGACCGGGACGAGGTGAGGCTACGGCTTTATGCTTGGCAGGATCGCCGGCAGCAACCGGCAGCGATTCCGTCCAGTTCTTCCAATCGCGATTCTCAATCTCGATGGCAATCGGCGAACCGATTGTCTTGCCGTGGCGCACGCCGGAGAGGAAATGTGCCGTGTCCTGCTCGATGCGCATACGCCCGCCGCGCCCGTAGCCCTGCTGGCGACGCCAGAGCTCGTGATTCACAAGAGCATTGTCGATCGGAACGCCGGCAGGCATTCCCGAAACCAGCGCGATCAGACTCTCGCCGTGCGACTCCCCTGCGGTAGAAAAACGTAACATGCGTGCCTGTCCAGCCCGAATCCGGCCTTTGATTTCTGACGTTAATTTTAGATCAATCGCCGGTGAGCCACGCATGCTGCGCTTCGGTCAGCGGTACGACAGAAAGCCGTCCCTGGCTGACGAGCGGAGAGTCGGCAAAAAGCTTGTTCGCCTTGATCTCAGCGAGCGTGTGCGGTCGTTTGACCGGCTTTCCGGCCTTGATGCGAACAAGAGGCACTCTGGGATTACTGGCATCCACGGTCAGGACCTTGGCCGTTCCGACAGCTGTCCGCTCATCGCCGGTGTGATAAATCACGAGGTCGTCGCCATGCTTCATGCCGCGGAGAAACTTCACCGCCGCGGGGTTCGTGACTCCATCCCAGATGGTTTCGTTGTCCCGCTCCAGGTCGGCAAAGGAATACACGCCTGGTTCCGTTTTTAGTAAATAAGCCATCGCCTGCCTCCTGCTTCAGTCTTTCCCTTTGTCCTGCCCTTTGTCGAGAAATGGCATGGTGTCGAGCAACGGCCGCTCCAGGGATCGCACCCACTCCGTCACCTCACCCGCTCCGCGTCCCGCAGTCACATTCCGCGCAAACTCGCTCTGCAACGTCTGCATCTTCGCGTCCATGTCGTCAAGGTAATGCAGGAGCACCGCCTCCGGGATCATGGGCAGCTTCGGCGATCCGAACTCATACTTGCCATGATGGCTCAGCACCATGTGCTGGACCAGTACACGCAGAGCGGGCGGAAAATCGGGCAACGCCGCGATCTTCCGGTCGATCAACGCCACGCCGATGGTGATGTGCCCCAGCAGCTGCCCTTCAATGGAGTAGTTGAAGCTTGTGCCCCAGCGCAGCTCCCGTAGCTTGCCGATATCGTGCAGAATGGCCCCGGTGAGCAGTAGATCGCGATGAACCCGATAATGCTTCGCCGCCAGATCGGCAATGCCCAGGAGTGAAACAACGTGCTCCAATAACCCGCCAATCCACGCGTGGTGCATGCTCTTGGCCGCAGGCGCCTCGCGGAAGGCGGCGGCTATCTCGGCGTCATCGAGGATTGATCGGAGCAACGCTTTCAGGTGGAGATCGGTAAAACTCTCGACGTAGCTGTTCAGCTCTGCCCAAAGCTCATCGATGTTGCGGTCCGTATGCGGAACGTAATCGCTCAGATCAAACTCAGAAGGCTCGGCCTTGCGAATCCGCTCTACGTTCAGCTGGAGAAATTCTTTATAACGGCACACCTGTCCGCGAACCTTAACTATGTCGCCGGCCTCGAACTCGCCCGCATCAGCCGTCTCCCACATGCGCGACTCAATCTGTCCGGTGCTATCGCCTAATGTGAGGGCAAAATAGAGTGAACCATCCCTCTTGCCGCGCACCTGCCTGGAGACCACGGCAAAAAAGCTGGTGATGGCCTGGTTTTCGTACTTCGCCAGGTCCGCGATATAGAGCTCTTTCATCGTGGCTGCGGCTACTGGTTCGGAGTTGCCGGAGCTGCCGATGGCGCGGGAGCAGGCGTCGGGGCCGCGGAACCTGTGTTGCTCCCCGCCGCAGGCGCAGGTGATTGCGCTGGCGGTGTAGTCGCCGGTTGTCCGCCGTCCTTCTTTTCGTCGGTCATGCGGCGCTTGGGACCCGTCTTGTTCGGATTAGGTGTCTTGTTTTTTGAAGTGTCGCCGTTCAGGCCAAGCGCCTTTGACTGCTGTTGCTGGGTTGCAACTTCGTCCTGCGTTATCGGTGGAGGCGCGAACGGATCCACCTTGGGACCCTTGTCCTTCTTCTGTTTGGGAAGCTTGGCCCGATCAGCGTAACGAGTCTTCTTGGCCACTTCAGGCTGGTCCGGATTGGCAACCGAGCCGTCGGGATTCATCGTGCGGAGGGTGGACGTCGTGGACGGCGTGTTATTTGCTGCTACCTGCGTGGTACCGTTCGTCGCGCCGGCACCGGCGTCCTCGGTCTTTGTCGCTGCCTCAGGCAGAGTCTCGCGCGGAGCCTGGCCAAAACGAATCTTCTCTTTCTTGCCCGGCTTCATTGTGGTCGATTTGGCACTCGCTACCTGTGCGTTTGAAGCAGTTGAAGTCGAGGCTGCAGAAGTCGTACTCGCCGCAGAAGTGGCTGTCGACGCCGGAGCTGCGGCAGCCGTTGAACCGGCAGGAGCGCTGCCCTGGGGCACATCGGCGAGGGATGGAACCTCGGCTGAAGGCGCCGGGGCAGCCGGGGTCGTCGTTTGCGCAGTCTGCGTAGCCACTGGCTTCGTGCTGTTGCGCCCACGTTGCTTGAAGCGGGTGCGCTCGACGTGTTTCTTCTTCTTTGGCGTCGGCGGCGCATAGGCGCTATAGACCGGCTTCATTTCGTTGGGGCTGGCGCCTGAATCTTCATAGCCAGCCTTGATCTCGATGTAGGCATCCTCGCGCAGCTTGGTCAGGTATTCGCGCAGGGCGGGCGTCATTTTCGCCATGCCCACGGCGTCTTCAACCTGCGGCTGAACGTCCTTGAGCGGAGGACTGCCGCCCGGAGTGTGCTCGATCACCTTCAGGATTACGTAGCCCTGCTTGGTGCGGATCGGCTCAGTATATTGTCCTGGCTTCAGCCCGAAGGTCTGGTCTTCCAGCACTTTTGCCAGCTGTCCCCGCTTGAAATCACCCAGGTCGCCGCCCTGTGCCGCTGTCGGGCCACCGGAGGAGCTTTTAGCCAATGCCGAAAAATCTCCTCCAGCTTTCAGCTTCGCTGTAACAGCGTCGGCCTTGGTCTTGGCATCCGCCACCTGTGCTGCGTCATCCGGATTCGCTGTCGGAATCAGAATTTCGCTCAGCTTCACCTGCTCCGGCTGGTCGAACTCCTGTTTGTGCTCGGTGTAATACTTTTGAACTTCAGCTTGACTTATGTTCACATGGCGTCCCACCTCATCGCGGATCACCTGCTGCGTGATGAGGCGATTGCGAGTACTCGCCTTGAAGTCTTCCCAGGAAACACCCTGCGCCTCGGCGGCCTTCTGCAGATCCTCCATCGAATCGAGATGGTTCTCTTTACGCATATCGTCCAGGCGCTTCACCAGCTCCGTTTCACCGGTTATGTCCAGCGCCTTGCCCCTGGACACGAGCAGCTGCTGGTCGATCAGGTCGCGAAGCAACTCATGTTTCTGCTCGAAGAGTTGCTGCTGAGTCCACTGCTGTTGCTTGGCCTGCGCGTCCAAATCCTGGGAGGCGCGCTCGTAATCAGACCGGCTGATGACCTGGTCGTTTACTCTGGCAACGACATCTTCAACCACCGTTCCCTGGTACGGCGACTCTGGAGCCGGGCTGGTTGGTTTCGCGGACTGGCCAAAAGCGGTGGGAAGCATTCCAATCGCCAGGCTGGCTGCCAGCACTGCACTGCAGGACATTACTTGGTACGGCGCAAATCGAAGGGTCATCGGTGTGAACATCTCAGTTAGCGCCCACCAGGCCCGATCCGGCTCCCTGATTTTGCATGGTTCCCGAATTGGCAGGCTGCGCTTCTGCCATTCTAATCATCCACCCAAGCGAACGCCAGCGAACCCCGCAACCATACGCCGGAGCGCGATAGTTGACCCGATGGAAACAGACGTAACCGGCTTGCGAAGCAGCAGGATAATTTATGCGCCCCAGGCTGCATAATTTGTGCATCGGGCACATTTTCTCAATGACAGGCAAGAATTGCGGCGTCCAGCATAAATCTTTTTGGGTCGTGCCGATTTTGCTCTTCGGAGTGCCGCTCTATCTTTACGCCAACCTGTTCGCCTTCCCTAACATTCCCTTCCTGCTGGACGGAGATCAGGTCTTCTTTTGGGTGTACGCCCAGCGCATGTTGTACGGTGAACATGCCTACCGAGACTTCTTCCAATTCACTCCACCCGGAACTGACTTCATCTATCTGGCGTGGTTCAGACTCTTCGACCCACATCTATGGGTAGCGAACGTTGTTGTGCTTCTTCTTGGCGTAGCGCTTTGCGGGATTTGTTTCAGCATCAGCAAGCAGGTGATGGACACGGGACCTGCCCTGCTTGCTACCCTTCTCTTCCTCGTATTTATCTATGGCAGGCTTCTGGATGCGACACATCACTGGTTCAGCATGCTGGCACTGCTGTGTGCTGTAAGAATCGTCATGCCGGGAAGATCAGCTCCCCGGATCGCGATGGCAGGCGCTCTGTTCGCTGTCGCTTCCTTTTTTACGCAGACCGCTGGCGTCGCCGGTCTTATCGCTCTGCTGGTGTCGATTGCATGGGAGGGTTTTTGCGCCAAAAAGCGCTGGCGAATCGTTCTCGGCTATCAACTGTTGCTGGCGGCCGCGTTTGGCCTGGTGCTTATCGGGCTGAACGCTTACTTCATTGCGGAAATCGGCTGGAAGCAGCTCTGGTACTTCCAGGTTTCCTACCCGCAACACTATCTGATCTACAAACACCAAATGTTTTTTCCGGAGCTTCCGCAACATCTGACCTGGCGACGATGGCATGATCTTGTACAGCGCCTCTTTATCTATGGCCTGGTGCTTGTTATCTATCCATCGACATTGTGGCTTTGCTGGCGGAAATGCCGCAGCGCAACATTCCGCAACGGACAGCAACTGGTGCTGCTATCTCTTCTGGGTTTCTTTCTGTTGCTGGAGATAATCACGAGAGTGAACTGGACACGGCTTTACATCGTTTCTGTGCCGGCTCTTATCTTACTGATCTGGGCTGTGACTCGCAGTGGCAGGTTGGCACGTTACGTTATGGCGACCCTATGGTTCATTGTCACCTGTCTGGCGTTGGCGCAAACAGTGTCAAGGCATCGTCAGTACTCTCAGGTTGTCCGGTTGCCAGCAGGTAGAGTTGCGCTCTCCGCGCAGAACTATGAGAAGTTTTTCTCTTTAATGCAATACACTAAGCCCGGCGATTTCTTCTTTCAGGCACCCTGGCCGAACGTCTATCTTCCTTTGGAATTGCGTAGTCCCGTTTTCGTGGACGTACTATGGCCAGATAACGTGACTCGCCCCGAATATGTCGAACGGACCATTCAGCAACTGGAATGCAAGCAAGTCAAATACATCCTCTGGTCAGCAAGGCTGGAAGCTCCGGAGGACCCAAGCCGTCCTTGGGAGTATCATCTTGGCCCATTGCGTGCTTATTTGCACAACCACTACAAACGTATCCGAGCCTTACAGGACCAGGACGAGCTGTGGCAGAGAAAATAAACTGCATGCCCGGAAGGCGCGAAGCACATCGCCTCAGGTGCCCAGTCCGGCGGTCGCCCGGACAGCCTCTATACCTCGCCGCAGTTGACCTAATGGATACGGGTATCACAAGGTTGATTGCATGGATGATCGGAAAGAATTGCGGAGGCCAATACACAACGCTCTGGGTTTGGCCAGTTTTGATCATCGGAGTGCCACTCTACCTTTATGTCAACCTGTTCGCCTTCCCAAACATTCCCTTTCTGCTGGGTGGAGATCAGGTCTATTTCTGGACAGGCGCCCAGCGTATGTTGCATGGCGAACTAATCTATCAAGACTTCTTTGGATTCACCCCGCCAGGAACTGATCTTTTCTATTTAGCGTGGTTCAAACTTTTTGGCCCTCATTTATGGGTAACGAACGTTGTTGTGCTTCTTCTTGGCGTGGCGCTTTGCTGGGTTTGCTTCAGCATCAGCAAGCTGCTGATGGAATTGGACCTGGCTCTGCTCTCCACTCTCATCTTTCTGGTTCTCATTTATGGCAGCCTGCTGAATGCGACACATCACTGGTTCAGCCTGCTCGCCGTCATGTGCGCAATCAGAGTCCTAATGCCACAAAGAACCTCGCTCAGAATTGCAATTGCCGGAGGCTTATTAGGTCTTGCTTCCTTTTTCACGCAAACGGCTGGGGTGATGTGTGTCCTTGCGCTACTGCTGTTGTTTGCCTGGGAGGGGTATTGTGTCAAGAATGCCAGGCAGACCATCTTGGGTTATCAGTTACTGCTAATAGCGGTCTTTGGCGTGGTGCTGAGCGCGTTGAATGCTTACTTTATAGCGAAAATCGGATGGAAACAGCTATGGGCGTTGCAGGTGGTCTATCCCCATTACCAGGCCTATTGGTTCGGAAGATTTTTTCCTGGGCTTCCTGAACCTCTGAGATTACAAAGATTACCTCATCTAGCCCCGTACCTGTTCGTCTATGGACTGCTGCCGGTGGTTTATCCCCTCGTGCTTTGGTATTGCTGGCGGGAACGCTGCAATCCCAAGTTCGAAAATGGAATGCAACTTACGCTGCTCTCTCTGGTGGGTCTGGCCTTGCTTCTGGAAATAATTCCTGCCGTCAACTGGTTGCGAGTTTACACCGTATCGATGCCAGGAGTGATCTTAGCCGTCTGGGCGGCGACTCGCACCAATAAACTGCGGCCCTATGTGGCCGTCGCCGGATACATTCTGGTCGTGTGTCTCGCGAGCCAGCAAGTCTGGTCGAAATATAACCGGGACGACAGGACCATCCAGCTTCCTGCAGGAAAAACCGTGCTTTCTGCCCAAAAATATGAGCAGTATTTCTGGATTATGAAGAACACCAAACCGGGCGATTTCTTCCTTGCGGCATCCTGGCCCGGTATATATCTCCCTCTAGCCCTGCGCAGCCCGATGTTCGCGGAAACGCTGCTAAATAGTGAGTGGACGCGTCCGGAATATGTCGAATTAGCCGTGCAGCAGGTGGACCGTAAGCAAGTGAAATACGTTCTATGGTCGCCGCGCCTGGATCATCCAGATGACCCCACCCGCCCCTGGGAGGATCACCTGGGGCCTTTTCGCAGCTATCTGAAGAGCCGCTACAGGCGTGTGCACGTTTTCTCCAATGATGATGAGGTCTGGGAACGAGAATGAACCGGGTTCCAGCCGACGCAAAAACGTTCCCTCGAAAGAGCCTGTTGGCTATACGGCTACCTATCTTATGAGTGATATACTCGTCTAATAGAATGCTCCCGGAAAGTCCTGTCTTCCAGAGCGGGAGCCGAAGGATTTCTCCCGCATGTCTTCCCGCGTTCGCCGCACAGCCTTCTCTCTCGTCGTCTTCTTTTCCGCCTGCGGTCTCGCTGGCATGTTCATCAGCCAGAAGGTCGGCGCTCAGTCCTCGACCGACGAGTCCTCCTTTCGGGACAGCCTGAAGTCCTTTACCAACGTCTATCAGATCGTTGCCGAGAACTACGCTGAGCCGCTTACCGGCGACAAGCCCGATACGGCTATCTACGATGGCGCGATCCCCGGCATGCTGCGCGTCCTCGATCCGCACTCGAATTTCTACGACCCCAAAGCCTACGCCAAAATGCGCGAGGACCAGCACGGCAAGTACTACGGCGTCGGCATGGTCATTCAGCCGCAGAACAACAAGATTGTCGTTGTCTACCCATACGAGGGGACGCCGTCATTCAAAGCCGGCCTACGGCCCGGTGACATCATCGTTTCGGTTGATGCAAAATCGACCGAGAACCTGAACTCGGAAGAAGTGGCCAACATGCTGAAGGGCCCCAAGGGTACGCATGTCCATCTCACCGTCTCCCGCGAGGGCGCGGCGGCTCCCCTTACCTTCGACCTTGTCCGCGACGAAATTCCGCATCCGTCGATCGACCTCAAATACGAGATCCGGCCTGGCATTGGCTACATCCACATCACGCAATTCCAAGAGACCACTGGCCGCGAGTTCGCGGATGCTCTGGATCAGTTCGGCGACCTCAAGGGCCTCATTCTCGATCTGCGCGGTAATCCAGGCGGTCTGCTTACAGAAGCGGTCAGCGTCTCGGACAAGCTCCTCAGCCGCGGCCAGGTCATTGTTTCGCAGCGCGGACGCGCGTATCCTGAACAGATTTACCGCGCCACCCATGGAAATGGCGGCCGCGACTTTCCGGTTGTCGTCCTCGTGAATCACGGTACGGCTTCTGCAGCTGAAATCGTCTCCGGAGCCCTGCAGGACCACGACCGTGCACTCGTCGTCGGCGAAATCACCTTTGGCAAGGGCCTGGTCCAGACCGTCTATCAGCTCTCTGACAACACTGGCCTGGCGCTAACCACCTATCACTACTACACGCCCAGCGGCCGGCTCATCCAGCGCAACTACAACAACGTCTCGCTGTACGACTATTACTACAATCACGATCAGCCGCAGGATGCCAAGGATCGTGAAGTTAAGCTCACCGACTCCGGACGCACGGTTTACGGCGGTGGCGGCATCTCGCCTGACTATAAGATCGACACGCCCAAGTCCAATCACTTCCAGGACGTGCTCGCGGCGCACAATGCCTTTTTTAACTTCACGAAGCACTACCTGGCCAACCGCACTGTCGGCAAGGACTTTCAGGTTGACGATGCGGTCCTTGGTGAATTCAAGCAGTTCCTGACGTCGCAGAACATTGCGTACACAGATCAGGACTTCAACAATTCCAGTGTCATGGATTGGCTCAAGACGAACATCAGGGCCGATATTCTGACTACCCAGTTCGGCCAACTTGAAGGTCTCCGCGTTCGCGCCAACTGGGACCCGATGATTGCCCAGGC
>DATAQX010000129.1:0-11717 GCA_036264455.1 Silvibacterium sp.
AGCCGGACTCCGGCAAGATTCAATGTCAGCGCGATGGAGAAAAATGCCATCGCCGCCGTCATCATCAACCGCGTATCCCACACCATCCGCCGCCGCGGCAGGCTCAAAACATTGGCTCCGGCCGGTATGGGAGCTCCATACACGGCCAGCGGCCGGTCGGCCACCGCGCCGCTCGTCCGGCCCAGAATGCGTTCCATCAGGTCGCCCGGCATCTCCGGCTCGGGGTGCAGAAACTGCATCCACTCCTGCCCCTGGCGCGCTTGCGCCAGCAGCCGCGAGCAGGTAGCGCAGTCGTTGCTGTGTGCCTCAAAGATCGCGCTGTCGGCAGCCGGCATCAGGCCGTCCAGAGCATCCACCAGGAGGGCTTCCCACTCCTCGCAGCGGAGCTGGCGGCCGGCCTTGTGCTGGCTCCCGGGGCCTTTCGGCTGCTGTTCAAATGGATTGCGCTCTGACATCTAAACCACCTGCCCTTTATTACGTTCCAGCAACCGCGCCAGTTCCGCCCGGCCGCGGCTGATGCGCGATTTCACGGTCCCCTCGGGAATGCGCAGCACCTGCGCGATCTCCTTGTAATCCATATCCTGTAAATCGCGAAGAATCACTGCCTCGCGAAGCTCCGGAGAGATTTTGGTCAGCGCCTCCTGCACCATCCGCGCGATCTCCGTTTGCACGGCACGGTCGTGTTGGCTTGGACCCGAGGAGGTCAGCCGGTCAGCCAGTGGAAGCTCCTCCGATTCGTCCCAGCCCGCGTCCATCGAGTCCGTCACGCGCTGCTGCTTCGTTCTGCGAAAATGATCAACCAGCAGATTGCGCGCCAGAGTCGTAAGCCAGGTCTGGAAACTGCCACGGCTCAGATCGAAGGTTGTCAGATTTCCGTAAACCTTGATGAAGACGTCCTGGGTCAGGTCCTCGGCGTCATGCGGTGAGCCGGTAAAGCGGTAACAAAGAGCGTAAATGCGGCGATGATGCGCCTTCACCAACTCGGCCCAGGCAACGGAGTCGCCATCCAGGCACCGCTGTACGACGATCTGCCAGTCGGCTTCCAATACCCTCTCCGCTCCCCGTGCTTCTGTCCTGCCATGAGCGCCAGCCTGCGCCGTCCATCCGGAACGGGCGCCACCCTGTTGCCCCGGCCCCGATCCTGTCCGCCTGATAGCACCCGGGTCCGACCTCTGCTCCGGCCCCGGATGCTTCTGAGACACAGGACGCAGACCCGGAACTACCGCTCCAGACCTTGGCCGGGTCCGGATTACCCGGAACCCATCCATCTCCCACGTCATTGCCCCAGCGAAACCCATGGCAATTCATACGTAAGTAACATGACGCCGGTTCCGTGGGCCGTTCCGGCGGCCTTTCATTTGCAGTGAAGTGGCAAGAATACAGGAAAATAGGCATGGAATATCAGTAGAGAAATAAGTCAGGCAGAGAACTGGGCGATGGTGGCCGAGTCAATATGGGAATTCTGGTGATGAGGACCGATCTAGAGTTGCCCGGCAGACAGACGCGCAGGAGACACAAAGCACTCCCCACTCGCTCGTTTGGATCGGAAGGCCAGCGGCTTGATCTACCCGTTATGACTTCTGCGCGGCGATTGAAGCAACCGTGATGGTGTCACCATCGACAGTTCCTTTAATGGTGACATTCTGTCCAGCCAGGCCCTTCACCGCGGCGTCTTCACCCTTCAGTTTGTAAATCTTGCCATCGCTGACCAGGATCGGGGCCGCGCCGCGCGCAATGCAACCCTTCACACACTTGGTCGCCGACTCACTGGGAGCTGCATGCGCCGCACCGCACTGCGCCTCGCTGATGAAGCCGTTAATGGTTTGTGCCGACTGTGCTGGAAGCAGCGAAGCGGACACGGCCAGGAATGAAGCTACTGCCAGATTCTTGATGGACATGCAAAAGATCCCCCTGAATCGATACGGATCGACAGTATCACTGGCGCACTGGCCGGTCCATCTTTGCAGGAAGAAAACTTTGCCCGCATGAAAAATCGATCCCACAGCGGTTCATTTTGCCAGCAGTTCATTTTGCCAGATACTTTGGGTGCTCCCCCGCTCGCCATGGATCATAGTCCGCTGCGAACTCCACGCGCGATGCCGTCGGTGGATGGCTGTAGGTCCAGAAAACAACGAACCGATTCGGCGAGGGCGCGTCGAGCCACATCTCGCCCAGCCGCTGAAACGACTGCACCGTGCTGGCCTGCGCATCCGGGACGAGGCCGTGAATCACTTCCTGCCCATACACATCGGCGGCATGTTCCTCCCACCGGCTGAAGGCGTTGCCGATCGGTTCGGCCACAAAACTCAGCACCGTCATCACCAGCAGCAGCAGCCCGAGTGAAGCCCAGTCCTCCACCGACCGAATGCGCCAGGCCTCCCCATAACGCCGCACCAGCCAGCGCATGGCGCGATACCCGATCCAGAAACCTGCGAGCATCAGGACAGCGAAGAAGATAAGTCCCTTTTGAATGTGCTCGAGCACGTAATGTCCCTGTTCATGCCCATAAACGGCCAGAATCTCATCCGCCGGCACATGCTGAATCGTTGTGTCCCACACAACAATCCGCTTCGACGCGCCAAAGCCTGTCACATACGCATTTGGAGCAGTGAACTTCTGGCTCGCATCCATCACATACATGCGAGATGGCGGAATCGCAAGACCTCCTCGCTCCGCCACTCGCTCCAGCTGCGGCACCAGTGCCGGATCGGCCTGTGCCAGCGGCGAAAAATGATCAAACAAGGGGTCGATAAAAATAGGTACGGCGTAGATAGTCAGCACCTCGACCGGTAGAGCCAGCAGCCAGAACCACAGCCACCAGCGCCATTTTGAGCGCCGCATCAGTGCATACAAAACGCTGAGCGCCAGCGTGCCGAAGACCAGAGTCAGCGCCGTCGACTTCGCAAAGTCGCCCAGCCACATTCCCCAGCTCTCAACCGAGATCCCGTACGCGCGGTATAACCGCTCCATCAGGAATGACACCGGCAGCCCAAGCAGAGACAAGATCAGCAGCCACACTGGCGCAACCATAAAGCCCTGCACCCACTCACGCCTGCTCCACCGCGCCGCCCAGTCACGAATCCGCGCCCCCGCGCCCCACCACACCAGCAGCCACAGCGCCAGCATCATCCACGCCGTGTCCCCAAAATGTGCCAGCGTGCGCGCATGGCTCAGATGGATGGCCTTGGCTAACTTATCGGGAGGAAGTGTGTACACGGCTTTCGTTGCGGTATCCAGCAGAATCATGGTCACGATCATACGTGGGCTAAAGCTGCCGGTGGGTCAGTTTGAACCGGAGCCGAAAACAACTACATCCGGAATGCCCGTCATTGTCCGCAATTAGTTCGAGGGGGCACATCAAAGTTTAATTGTGCATTTAACTCTCAGTATTCAAAGCCGAGTAGTCTCCGTGCGTTCGTGTGGTCAAACCAATCAGAGGAGGATCCCCAGATGCATCAAACAAAGCTGTTTCGTCATGCAGTCGTATCCGCGCTCGCCTGCCCGTTGCTTATGATCGGGCTCGCAACCTCGGCCCATGCCCAGTGTCAACTAAACTCCCCCGCAGGAGAAATCAAGCACGTCGTGTACATCGAATTCGACAACGTGCACTTTACCCGCGACAATCCCAACGTCCCATCAGATCTCGAACAGATGCCGAACCTGCTCAATTTCATCACACAGAACGGCACGCTCGATGCCGGTGACCACACCGTCCTCATCTCGCACACGGCAAATGACATCCTCACGACCGAAACCGGCCTCTATTCCGACGACACCGGCATCTTCATCGCCAACAGCTTCGGCGTATTCGAACCGGGCGCATCGAAAATCGACTTCCCCTCCTCATTCTTCTACTGGACCGACAAAGTGTCGGATATCACGCCGGCCACCCTGGACAACACCTTTGCGCTGACGACACCATCGGGCAAGAACGTGCCTGCGCCGTGGGTGCCGTTTACGCGGGCGGGATGCGATGTCGGCGCCTTCTCGACTGCCAACATCGTGTTGGAGCGGACGCCCTTCGACGTGGTGAAGGTCTTTGGCGCAGGTTCTCCGCAAGCTGGGGAGAATAGCGACGATCAGTTCAACGACTTTGTTGGGGCAACCATTCATTGCGCTCCCAACAGCCCCTTCTGCGCGTCGGGAAGCGGCGCGGTCGGGGACTTGCTGCCTGACGAGCCGGGTGGCTACAACGGCTATGAGGCTCTGTTTGGCCTCAAGTACATAGCGCCTGCGCTTGGCGGCATCACCGATTACAACGGAAACGCGATTACGGGGTTTGGCGCGATCAGTTTCGATCCGGTGCCCGCCCAGACCCTGGCGGTTGTCGAGACCATGCTGAAGCAGGGGATCCCGGTAGTTTTCGCCTATATCGCCGATGCCCACGACAATCAGGAGGGCGCGTCCCTGAGTGCGGAACAGACCTTCGGCCCTGGCGAAGCTCCCTACGTGAAGCAGCTCAGTGATTACAACGCAGCGTTTGGCAAATTCTTTGCCAACCTCAAAGCGGCCGGAATCGATCAGAACAACACCTTGTTCATCTTCACACCCGACGAGGGCGACCATAACGTCGCCGTGGCGCCCAACCCCGCGAACTGCGACGGCGCGAAGATCGTGCATGGAAGCCTGGTACCGGATGTGCCATGCACCTATCCGGCTGCCAATGGAATGCCCGGCGTCGGCGAACTTGACCTCAATCTGAACGGCGTCGTTGCAGCCGCCGGCGACTCAACAGCCTTCTCGATCCATTTCGACGACGCGCCTACCGTATACGTGCCGGGTGCGCCGGGACCGAGCGTTCCCGCGGTACGCCAGCTGGAGAGGACGATGGCGGGCCTCAGCGCCGTCAATCCGCACACCGGCTTGAACGAGAGCCTGCTCGGTACGGGGCTGGGACCGCAACTCCAGGGGGCCCTTGTGGATCCTGCCGGTCAAAAGATGCTTCACATGAATACCCCGGCGGATCCCGCGCGCACTCCAACCTTCACGTTTTTCGGCAATCCCAATTTCTTCTTCGAATCGTTCGGGTCCACCAGCCCGGTAGTATTTACGGGCGACTCGTGGAATCATGGCGACATTCAGCCTGAGATCGGACGCACCTTCATCGGTATCGTAGGCCCCGGCGTGGAGACCTTAGGTGTGACCCGGCCGGCGGATTTCTACACGGACCATGTGGACGTGCGCCCAACCATGATGTACCTGACCGGGCTCACGGACGACTACCAGCATGACGGCCGGGTTATCCTTGAACTTCTTGATCGCCATAGATTAACGAGCACACTGCACGCCCATTCCGATACGCTTCTGCGGCTTGGCCAAATCTACAAGCAGATCAACGCGCCATTCGGAGAGCTTGCAAAAAGCACGCTCACCGTCTCGACCTATGCTCTGAAAAGCGATTCCAGCGGCGACGCGACCTACAACAGCCTGGAGGGCAAGATCGCATCATGGGCCGCTCGGCGGGACGCATTGACTGCCCGGATCAAGCCGATGCTCGAGGGAGCAGAGTTCAACGGTCAGGCCATCGATGAACAGCAAGGGAAGCAGATTATCGCCGAAGGGCAGTGGCTCCTTTTTGAAGCGGGCTTCTGCGCCTTTGATCCGGCGTTTTGCGCCCAACGGTAGGGGGGTGGGGGGCTGGTAAACGGCCCTTCCAGCTATCGGCCTTTGCGACGGTATCCCAACTGGAGACCGGGGTTTTCAGGATCGAACCCCGGTCTTTTCCTTCGGTGTATGCTTCGACTTCACCGTCGGCTTTCTCTGGAGAATCTACTTTCGAGTGCTCGCCAACACGGCTTGTCGGAGCGGCCTGCCGCCTGTAATAGCTGTTTCCTGTTTTTAGTGCCGCGCGTCCACATCGTGCATGCGGCTGGCCTCGAAGCTCACAATTTTCCACTGCCCGAAGCGGTGGTTGTAAACACGTGTGTAGCGATACTTGCCGCTGATGTCGCTCTGGCCATTGGTCCCTTCAAGGTCCGCGCGCGAGGTAACTACGGCCGTGTCGCCATAGACGCGAACCTTGAGGTCATTGATCTCAAGCGTCTTGATGCGCACTGTTCCGGCCTTGCGCAGAGCCAGAGCCTGGGCTTTGGTTTCCACTGTGCCGTTCGCACTGATGCCGATGTAATCGTCGGACAGCAGGTGGTCCATCTGGGTCACGTCATTGGAGATGACCGCCTGGCGCCATTGTTCCTCGAGCGCTTCAATCTCTTTGTGGATGGCGTGATTTTCGTGGCGCGGCATCGCAAATGCGGGGTGAGCCAGCACCATGCAGATAGCCACAATCAGCAAAACCTGCAAGATGGCCTGCTGAGACGTACCCTGGACATAGACACTTCTGCGCATGTGCGTATCGGGATGGTAGTCCGCCTTCGCGCGACGAGTCAAAAAGAAAGATCGAAGCCGCGTTTTCCGGCGGTGAATGCCGCAATTCCGCACTTCGGCTGCAATGCCCGACATGGAATCAAGGCCGATTCTGGTCATGAATGGATTCGATGCCGAATCAGCGTTGCCGTCCTATCCCAGTGCGTGCAGGTTCTCTACCGTGCGCTCCAGCATACGCTGATAAAGCACGCCCACGATGTACTTCTTGAAATGCGCCGACGCGCGATGCGCATCTGCCGCCGCCGCATCCTTATATTGCTCGTAGATGACAACCGTGTCAGCATCGCCATCGACCGTGTGCGGAATATACGTGACGCACCCCGGCTCCTTCCGCGAAGCCTCCGTCGCTGCCCGCAGCGCCCCATGAATCTCGTCGCGGTCTTCTTCTTTAAACTTGAGGCGCACTGTAAAAGTAATCATTGTAGGGAACCCGAACTCTCTACCGACAGAATAGCAACAGGAAAAATTTTCGCCCACACAACTTTATGGTCAGCCTTCGATGTCTTTCAGCGCCGCGGCGAAATCCTTGAGCGTCATTGTCTGCTCCCGGTCCGGCCCCGTCGACACCATGCCGATCTTTGCCCCCGACTCCCGCTCCAGAAACCGCAGATAATCCTGCGCCGCCTTCGGCAGCTTGTCCCAATCCGAGACATTCTCCGTCGGCCCCCCCGTCTGCTCCGTCCAGCCCTTCAGCTTCGTGTACACCGGCTTGATCGACTCCAAGCCGCGCACATCCGCCGGCATCGTGTCGACCTTCCTGCCGTCAATCTCGTAGCCTACGCACACCGGAATCTCCGCCATCCCATCCAGCACATCGAGCTTCGTCACCACCAGCCATTCCGTGCCGTTGATCATGTTCGAATACCGCAGCAGCGGCAGGTCCATCCACCCGCACCGCCGTGGACGCCCCGTCACCGCGCCGAACTCATTGCCACGCGCCCGCAGCATCTCGCCGGCTTCGTCAAATGACTCCGTCGGGAACGGACCCTCGCCCACCCGCGTCACATACGCCTTGGTCACGCCGATTACCGTCCCGACCGCCGTCGGACCAACTCCCGTGCCCGTGATCGCTCCGCCCGCCGTCGCCGACGACGAAGTCACAAACGGATATGTCCCGTGATCGATATCCAGCATCGTGCCCTGCGCGCCCTCAAACATCACGCTCTTACCCGCCTTGATCGCCCCATTCAGCAGCGCCGCCGTATCCGTCACAAACGGAGCCACCTGCTCCGCCGCCTTCGCATACTCCTCATACATCTGCGCCGGATCCAGCGGCTCGGTCCCGAACAACGCCTCCGCCACCGCATTCTTCTCGTTGCAGGCGTTCACGATGTGCGTCTTAAGCAGATTCGTATTCAGCATGTCGATCACACGCAGGCCATTGCGCGCCATCTTGTCCTCATACGCCGGCCCGATCCCGCGGCTCGTCGTCCCGATCTTCTGCCGCCCCGGAGCGCTCTCCGCCGCCAGCTCGATCATCCTGTGGTAGGGCAGAATCACCTGCGCCCGGTTCGACACGAAAACCTGGCTGTCGACCGCCACGCCCAGGTCTCTCAGCTTGCCGACTTCTTTCAAAAACGCCACCGGATCGAGCACCACCCCGTTGCCGATCACCGCCTGGCAATCCGGCCGCAGAATCCCGCACGGAATGAGCTGCAGAATGAACTTCTGCCCGCGAATGATGACCGTATGCCCGGCATTGTGCCCGCCCGCATACCGTGCGACCACCCCGAAGCGTTCCGACAGAACATCGACAATCTTGCCCTTACCCTCATCGCCCCATTGGGCGCCGACTACCACCGCTGTCTTTGCTCGCATCTGGCCTTTTCTAATCCCTGTTTTAACTTGTCATCCCGACCGAAGTGCGCCTCTCTTGGCGCACGAAGCGGAGGGACCCGCAGTTCCAGCCCTGAACGCTGATCGCTGAACCCTGCTTTTCGGTGGGAGCCGTGTGGCGAAGAACTCTGTCCACCCCGGTATCTAATGATATATCGCGCGCCCTCCCCACGAAAGGACGAAGCAACAGACCCGGACCGCCCCATCGCATCTAAGAAAGACAATGAGATTTGCCAGTATCGGTCTTTCCCCGATCGGCGTAGAGCCATCCAATCACCATTGTCGCCTTCTTCGCCGGAGACGGCGCACCACTTCGGCGACGGAGGCATCATGCAAAGCATCCCGGCCTCTAGAGCGGAGAAACCTTAGATTCGTTTGCCGAGCAGGCGTTCGACCGCGTCGCGCTGGTAGCGTGACATGCGCAGTTCTTCTCCGCTATGCAGCACCACAATATGGCTGCCTTGAAACCAAGGCTGCACTTCACGAATGCGATGCAGGTTGACTATGGTGGAGCGGTGGATGCGGACGAAGTCTCGGGGATCGAGTTTTTCCATCAGCGCCTGAAGCGTTTCTCTCACGTCGTAGACACGACGTGAGACGTGAAGCCGGGCGTAATTGTCTTCGGCCTCGATCCAGTCAATATCGGTGACGGGAACGAATATGATGCGGCCCCGCGTGGAGACGGTAAGACGCTGCGCGTAGTCCGACTGAGACCGCGTGCGGTCCAGCAAAGAGAAGAGGCGCTGTGCGGCTTCTTTATCCTGGCGGCCGAGGCAGCGGTCACGCGCGCGCACGAGTGCCCGGGAGAGCCGGTCTGCGGCAAAGGGCTTGAGTAGATAGTCAACGGCATTGGCATCGAATGCATCGAGCGCATAACGATCAAATGCAGTTACAAATATGGTGACTGGCATTTGCTCGACACCGATGGTCTCAACGACGCGAAAGCCATCCATTTCGGGCATCTGCACATCGAGAAAGACCAGATCCGGCTGGGTGCGGCGAATGGCGTCGACGGCGGATTCTCCATCGCCGCACTGGCCGATGATACTGACACCGGGCTCGCTCCTGAGCAGCCGCGATAATGCCTTGCGGGCCAGGATTTCGTCGTCGACGATGAGGGAACGCAGGGTCATGGGGCAGTCTGAACGGTGGGCCTTGGTATGGCCGGCTGGCTGCGCTGCGCGGGAATAAAGATGCGGGCGGTGGCGCCTCGACGCCCGAGGGAGTGGAGGATAAGTGAGGCGCCGCTGCCGTAGAGGTGCTGAATACGGGCCCTGGTGTTGCGAAGACCGACGCCGCGGAGGAAGAGGCGTTCACTGCTGTCTTCTACGACGCTGTTCGCGTTGCACACTTCGAGTTCCAGGCCGCCCTTCTCCATGCGGGCATGGATTTCGATCAGATCCTCGCCCTTGTGCTTTCCGATCCCGTGATGGATGGCGTTTTCTACGAGCGGCTGTAGCAGGAGTGGCGGGACCTGGCGATCAAGAGTGGAGGCCTCTGCGTGGATTTCGACCATTAGGCGGTCGCCGAAGCGTTGGCGCTGAATGCCGATGTAGAGATCGAGAAATTCGAGTTCGCGCGCGAGAGGGATTTCGTTGGTTCCCATCTGGTCGAGCGTGATGCGGAGCAGCTGGCTCAGGCGTAGGAGCACATCTTCGGCTGCACGCGGGTCGTCCTGCACGAGAGTGATTGCCGCCTGGAGCGTATTGAAAAGGAAGTGGGGATGGAGCTGCATGCGCAACATCTCGAGCTCAGCCGAAGCGAGACGTGTTTCCAGCTGCGCCTGACGCAGGTCGCGCAGTCGGATTTGTTCGCGGAGTTGGATGAAGGCCGCTATGGCGATGATGGTCCAGTAGGCGAGTACGCCCAGCAGGCCCCTATCCTCGAGAGTTCCGAAGATGAGGGTGAGCAGTGGCGTTTGCACTTCGTGATGGAGCGTGTAGATCCATCCGGCTATACCCCGAAGCACAGCTTGAATTAGCACGCAGCCGAAGCATGCGAATGCATGAGGAACGAAAATGCGTTCGGCCCAGTTCGTCCTGGTGATGGGATAATGTCGCGCCAGGGCGAGAACGGCAGGCGTGAGGAACGCCCACGAATACCAGTTGAACGCAGCCCAGGTCAGGTAGTGAGACAGAGGCAGGATGTAGCCGCGCAGCGCATCCGCGATAAAGACCCATCCGCTCTCAAGGACCACGAAGCTCGTCCAGCAGAGGATTGAGATGGGCAGCTGCGCTAAGTAGGCGTCAATGCCGGGCGTCCTGGGATGCCACTCTTTGCCGGTCGCGACGGAGATAGATGGCTGCACTGTTGTTCTGCTTCTTTCCTGTCTCTTTATAGACCCTTTATTGAGGATCGGCGCGCGGGATTATGGTGCGCAAGAAGGACCTTACGATTCGCCCTGTTCGTTCGACGATTCGCCCCAACAAATACCGATTGAACATTTTGGAATAGGGCTGAAGGCGCTGGTCTGCGTAATCTCATGCCACGCAGGGAGGCGTTGATATATGCGAAGAGGATGGATCGCGTTGGTCTTTTGTATGACACTGATGAACGGCCCTGTTTGGGCACAAAACACGACGGCAACCGCACTCGATCGCGATATCCACAAATATGAGCTGTTGGTGCAGAATCAGACGGTGCAGCAGGATGGGGCGGTGTGGTGGCATCTGGCGATGCTCTATCAGGATGCGGCGCGATATGAGGAAGCTGAGCGCGCTTATAGCAAGGCTGTCGAGTTGCTAAAGACCGGAGATCGCACAACGCTTGCGAATGCAATGGACGAGATGGGAACGATGTATGTGGAGACAGGCAGCTACGCGAAAGCTGAACCTCTGGAGCGGGAAGCGCTCGCGATGCGTGAGATTCGGAATGATTCCATTGCCGTAGGGCGGAGCTGGATGCATCTGGCGATGCTTTCGCTGGGCAAGCGTGACGTTGCTGATGCGGCCAGATATGCGGAGATGGCGGCGGACCGGCTTGTGCCGGAGCGCACAGGGCATCCGGCCGAGAAGGCAGCGACTCCGGAAGAAAAGATGACGGCGCTCATCTACCTTTCGCTGGTACGCTGCGCTCAAGGTGATTGTGCTCGAGCTATTCCTGAGTTGAGGGCGGCCAGCGGCATCGCTCAGGCGAGCTACGGAGCGGGAGGTCTTCCGGTTGCCTTTACAGATTTTCTGCTCGGCTATGCGCACTGGAAGAGCGGGGACACCCGGTCGGCCGCGGAGTTGATGAAGAGTGGCACGGCAGGCATGGAGGCGCAGGTGGGATGGGGACATCCAACATACATCGCGGCGATGACGCAGTACGAGGCGTTCTTGAGGCAAATTGGGCACAAGGCTGAGGCGGCCGAGGTGAAAGCAAAGATTGCGCGTGTACAGGCGTCGCGGCGGCCAGTGGAAGTGGCGCACCGCGAGACGAAAGATGGGGCGACAATACTTGATCTGATCGCGTCGCGATAACAGTTCGCAGCCGTCACTCCGGCAACCGCAAGGCGA
>DATAQX010000131.1:0-3073 GCA_036264455.1 Silvibacterium sp.
ATTGCCGATAGCATGGTAATGGAGATCGACTCCGTTTACTGTGGCGGTGTAACCCTCAAGGGGAAACGAGGTTGTACGTTGTTCTTTAGACAATTGAGTCTCCCACTACGTCTGTGTACAGCTAGTTCATGAACAGAGCCGTTCTTTCGGATCCTTCATTCCAATGCAGTTTGCGAATTAGATTTCCTGGCTGAGGGATTGAACCAGACAGTCAAGACCGCCGGCCAGAGGAATGAATGTCGTCAGTGGAGCTCCTGCATTCGCCTGCGCCTCCGTCCGGCAGCATTCCTGCGCCGCTTGCTCCATCGACTGGAACGACGGACCGAAATTCTCAATTAGCGTTGCTTTCCCTTCCAGGCGATCTGCTATCGCTTCCAATGTCGCCGCCTGATGGCCGTCATATTCCATCTGAATTGTCTGGACTTGGGCAGGCAGTTCGAATCCGGGCAGTTGCAGACGATACTTCAGCATCGCAATTCGCACAAGAAAGATCCTTTGTAGCCGAACCTGCCATTGCAGAAGCTGGGCACGCATTGCGATGTCGCGCTCTCTGGACGAACCAAACTCGAGCATGACTCCATCACCTTGCTGCCGAACGCGGTCGAAGTTCGCATTAATCGTTTCGCGCAAGGAATAGGTCTCTTCGATGGCTGCTTTAAGGTCTTTGGCGACTGGCCCTCTGGTAAGTTGTGCCAACAGGCGAAGATTGGAATTGAAGACCCGCTTCATCTCTACCACGGCGGACGAGCCCCAGAGTTGGTCGAAGACGAGCCACATCACGAGAAGGCCAAGCAGGATACCTGCAACGCGATCCCGGGCTACCGCAAGTGAGGTTTGAAATTTGAATTCCCCAAGATTGACAAGGTAGAAGGCTACGATGACCTGCACTCCGAAGTATGAGAGCCGTGGGCCGCAGGTCGCGAACCAGGCGCCGAAGATCGTGACCGCAACAAACAGGACCACAAAGCCCGCGATTGAATCCAATGAGGGCAGGATGAATACCTGCGCCATCATGGCGATTGCGCCGCCGGTCAATGCGCCTCCGAAACGCAGCATCTGCTTCTGGCGAGAGGAACCGATTGTAGTGAGCGCAGTAAGAAGACAAGTCGTCACAGCCGTGCTTATCCCCGGCCATGCGATCAGGTTGTAGGTTAGGTAGCAGATGAACGCTGCGAGTCCGCCCTTGATTCCGAAGTGTAAGTGGTCGGAATTCGAAAACGCATCCGGAACAAAGAGCCCCTTCTGCTTTTCTGCCGGCTCAGAGGACAGCGTGAATGCGCTAAGCTGCTGCGTGCCCGTAAGCGCCTCCGCGATGAGTGATACCGTGATCTCCATTTCTCGTAGCAGCGGAATGCTCTGCAGCGAATGCTCCTCATCAGTTAAGTGGACATGAGGCGGGATTCCCTTGTTCAGCAGGTTCTGGCGGGTATTCTCGATGGTCTTGCTAAGCTTCTGAAGTCGGTCACGGTTTGCGATAGGAGGAGAGAGCTCGGTCAGATTTGCAGCAAGATCCACCAGTCTCCCGGCATAAGCCACGACCGCCCCCATCCTCTCGGCATATTGGGGCGAGTATCCAGAACGCTGAAGATTCCGGCGCAGCCGCGACGTGCCGAGCATGCTCAGCCGCTGAATCCTTTGTTGGCTCGCTTTGTCCTGCGTTCCATTCATATAAGAATCAAGGACAGTTTTGACCCCTTCGAGGCATTCGGCGATCGAGACGGTGAGATCATCCCATGGCTTTAATTTGTGGAAGAGGACTTCCATGGTCGCTGCTATGCCACTCCCCAATGAAATGGCGCCGATGGCCCATAGCGTATCTTCCACCTTCAGCTCAGCCGGAATCTGTAGATCCCAAAGTGGAATCGTGATCACGAGCAAATAGGTGAATCGAGCAGCCGCGGTGTAGTCGCTTAATGCACTGAGTGAAAAGAACATGACGAAGAGCGTTGCGGCCACCCAAAGCACGCGCAGCAGCGGATCGCCGGAAAAGAAAACGGCGCCGATCAATACGTCGACGACGGCAAGGGAGTAAGAGATTACAAGCGTTCTTACAGCCTTCAATGACGCTTCTGGGTTCTCTCGAGAGAGGACGAGAGCATAGATTGCGCCGTATGCGCCATACGGTATGCGGAACGTCATGTTCACGATCATGACGATGGTTGCCGCAATGGTCATGCGCATGACCAGAAAGTCTCTCCCCGGATAGGGCGCAAGTTCCTCCCGGAGGAGAGTCCACACCCACTTGAGCGGGTGGGGCCATCGTGGAGCAGTCTGTGCGGCAGTTGCCATGTTCAACGACCCTGGACGGTAACGACGGCCGTCTCACCTACGCGGAACAGGTCTGCAGGCGGGTTTTCGATTCGGACGCGTACAGGGTATCGCGCCGCGAGATGGACCCAGTTGAGCGTGCGCTGCACGTCGGGTAATCCGGGCTCGAGACGCCCGATCACATCGGCATCCGGAGTGACCCCGAACCCGATGCTGTCCACCACGCCAGTGAAACGCACGTTGGAACGCGACGGTATGTAGACTTCGGCGTGCATTCCAGGCTGAATGTCACGAAGCTGCGTCTCACGGAAGTTCGACAATGCCCACCAGGTACGTGCGTCGATGAGCGTAAACACCTGCTGGCCTACGTGAGCAAAGGCACCCTCTGAGATGTTCAGATTCGTGACCCGCGCATCGAACGGCGCATAGACGCGGCAGTTATCAAGGTTGTACTTGGCATTTTTCACGTCGGCTGCCCGTGCGCCGCGCTGGCCGATCAGCGGGTCCAGGGTGAGAACCGAGTGCTGCGCTTCTTCATGCTGCGCGCGGCTCTGATCGACGGCAAATGTGGAGTGCAGGTATTGCGCCTGCGCGGACTTCACTTCCGCTTGGGCAACGGTCAGTTGAGACTCTGCCTGCTTCAGCGCCTGCGCCTGTGCGGTTTCCGAAGTGCGGGCCTTATCTACTTGATCGACGGTCACGAATTGCTTTTCCAGCAGCGGCTCGATGCGATGAAGGTTGTTGCTTGCGTATGTCCACTCGGCTTTGGCGCGAGCGACACCCTGTTCGGCGTTAGCGACATCGG
>DATAQX010000136.1:0-7929 GCA_036264455.1 Silvibacterium sp.
TCGGCTGCTTATATTGCGCATGCGCCTGATTTTGAAAGCATGGCAGCAGCAAAACCACCGCCGCCAGAATGAATACAACCTTCCGCACGTCCTTCAACAGACACAACCTCCAAAAACCTGCTCTGCGGGTACCGGTCCTTCGATATTCGAAATGCCCCGCAGTATCTCCCCGGAATGTTTTAAAGATACATGGCCACCGCGCGTTCTGTCCCGCCGCCACGAATCCATTCGCGCTTCGCTGCTCGTACTCATGGTAGAAGCGCCATCGCCTGGGCACAAATGCATCACTCTGCCGCCCTGTGCGACAATGACAACAGCGAAAAGGATATTCGCCTTCCCGCAGGTTTGAGACCCTGCTGGATCCGGGAGACAACACCATGCTCGATAACCTGTTTACACCTACGCATCTCATCATCATTCTGGTCATCGCCCTGTTGATCTTCGGCCCGCGCAAGTTGCCTGAGCTGGGCAAAGGTCTTGGCGAGGGGCTCAAAGGCTTCAAGGACGGCATCAAGGGCGCTACTGCCGACCCCGCCAAGCAGGAGAACGCTGCCAAGTCCGAAGTCACGCCGCAGGCCAAGTAAGCTCGTCGCATCCACGCCCGTGCCGAACTCAGGCGACGGAGCTCAGACGTCGGAACTCAGGCGCGCAGCCGTGAGTTTCCCGCCACATCTTTTTCAAACTGAAATCAGCATGACCGCCACAAGCGCCAGAGCCATTCCCGCCATCTGGCTGCGCGTGGCCCGCTCCTTTAGCAGCCACGCTGCCAGTACCATCGTCGCCGCGGGATAGAGCGAAGACAAAACCGCCGCCACATCCAATCGTCCCGCGAATGACGCGAAAACGTAGAACAGATTGCCGGTCGTATCGAAGAGGCCAGCCAGGGCGGCCAGCAGCAGCACGCTCCTCCAGGAAAAAGACTCCTTCGCCGGGGAAGCCCGGCTTCTGAGACACAATGCAAGGCCCACAGCGCCAGCAATCACCACACCCGCCACACGCATCAGCGTAAGCGCCCACAACACACTCTGCAGTGCAGCCAGATGCAGCAGCACCAGCGCTCCGCCGCAACCGAGACCAGCCAGTACCGCCAGGCCCAGACCACGGGGATGCGCCCTGTCTCTCGGCGCATACGTAATCAACCAGATTGCCAGCGCGGCGATGGCGAAACCAATCAGCTTCGTTGCGCCGGCACGACCTTCCTGCAGATAGGAAAACAGTACCGGCAGACTCGCGGTCACCAGCGCGCAGATTGCCGCCACTAGCCCCATTGAGCCCAGGGAGAGCGCCGCATAGAGCGCCATTAAACCTATGCTTCCGGAAGCGCCGGCCAGAAGGCCAAGAAGAATGTGCCCGGGAGGCGAATCGTGACGCACCACATCAATGCCCAGCAGAACTGCCAGGCTGAGAGCATGCGCGATTGTTACAACAAATGCGGGAGCGGCCCGTTTCGTGGCGAGGCCACCGGAAAAATCTGCTGCTCCCCAGAGAGCCGAGGCAGCCAGACCGAAAACAACGGCCTGACTGCCCGCGAAGCTCACGGTGTTACGTCAGCCAGCGAGGGGTAGTAGCCCTCTTTGGCCGTCACATCCAGGCCGGGGAGGCCTTCCACGTGCACATCAACCGTATGATGCTTGCCGCTGATCGCCGGATTGTGGCTGTAGTAGCCCAGTGTGTACTGGTTGCGCACCGAGTCGGCAATCTTGGCGAAGCTCAGCTGGATGCCGTTCTCCGAAAGTTCGGCATCGAGCGATCCGCCGGTTTGAAGAGCGTATTTCGGCATCAGGTTGTTGGTCGGTAACAGCGGGAGATGAATCTTGTCCAGATACCCGATGCCCCAGGTAGCCGAGTCGCCCACCATCGTTCCATATACCGAAATATTGTTGGTCAACAGGTATTGGACAACTTCCTTGAGCGATGCCTTACTGCCTGCCTCTTTGCCATCCGTGATGACGTAGAGAATGCGCCGCCGGCCCTTGGGCTGCTTGGCCAGCGCCTTCGCTGCTTCCAGGATCGCGTCATTCAACGGATGAACGTCCTTCGGCGCGGTCAGGAAGCCTACGCCGCCGCCCCGCTGCGCTGCGAGATTCGGATCGGGGACCTGGCCGTTGATCATCATACCTGTGGCAAGGGGTCCCGTCGCAATCGGCACGCCCATCTCGCGGCCTTCCTTCTTCGCTCTATCCAACGCGGCCGGCAACCTTGGTCCCTGCGACGCGGTAAAGTCGCTCACCATCTGCGAGCCGTTGTCATACGTGAAAACCGCGACCGTATCCGCAGGAGAAAACGCGCCCGACAACGCCGAGAGGCTCCGATTAACCTTCTTCATAACGTCGGAAGGAAGGCTCTGATCGATCACGAACGCCACTGACAGCGGAAGTGGATCAACCGAAAAGAACGCGATCCTCTGGCGCTGCCCATCCTCATAAACCTTGAACTGCCGATAGGTCAGCCCGGGAACCATGTTGCCTTTCTTGTCGCGCACCGTTACCGGCACATCGATGAAGTTGACTGGCACATGGATGAGGAAGGCCGAGCCCTGGCCCGGCTTGGCAATCTCCGGTGGCTCCTGTTGTACCTGGTCGATGGTAGTCGGCTGCGTGCCCGGCTGTTGCGCAGGCGGCTGGCTCTGCGGAGTATTCTGCGCGCCCTGCCTGGAGTCGGCACTGGTTCCGCTGCCCGGCGTGGTCTGATCCTTCAGATCGGAAAGACCGGACGGCGACGGCGCATCCGGAATGCTCGGGGGCTGCGGTTTCGGTTGCTGCTGCTGTTGTGCGGCTCCCATCAGTAACAGGGACATCGCGATTGCCAAGGCGCCTTGCGTCACAAACTCCTCCAACTACCTGCTGCGACTGGCCTTACCGTGCGGGTGGACCATTATCGCAGAAAACGGCTGTCTGGCTCTACTGTCACAGAACAGCCGCATTAAAATCCGTCTGTAAGTCTTATTCCACTCTGTTAGACGCGCCCAAGCCGTCTTGGTCAGACGCTCCAGGCGTATCCTCAGATTATCAGATTCGCGCTTTGAGACAGGCGTTTACGCCCGCCTCCAGATTGATCTCCTATGCAGACCTTTCCGTACCGTAACCCGTCTATCAAGGTATCTATGCCGCGCCTCCGCAACACCGCTCTCGCCGCATCCGCGTTTCTGCTTCTCGCTCCATTCAGCTTTACTTCTCTGGCCCGGGCACAAACGGCCCCCTCGCCCGATGCGCCGCCCGTGAGCACCGTGCCTGACACGCCTGAGCCCGAAGAGGCGCCGGCCGCCACCCTCAAGGTCAACGTCAACCTGGTCAGCCTCTATTTCACCGTGCGCGACAAACACAATGGCCTGGTTTCGACACTCACCAAGAAGGACTGCGGCATCCTCGAAGACAAGCAGCAGCAGACCATCAAAAATTTCTCATCGGAAGCCGATCTGCCCCTGACGCTCGGCATCCTGCTCGACACCAGCGGCAGCCAGGAGAACGTTCTTCCCCTGGAACAACAAGCCGGCGGCAACTTTCTACGCAGTATTCTCCGCCAGAAGGATGAAGCCTTCCTCGTCACCTTCGACGTCGGCGTCAACCTCGAACAGGATTTCACCAACAATGCCAACCAGATCATTCGCGCGATGGACAAGGCCGAAATCAACACCGCCGGCGGTAACGGAGCTTACGGTGTCCCCGGAATCGGCCAGGGACCGATCCCGACCCAGGGCACACCGAAGGGGACCCTCCTCTATGACGCCGTCGCCCAGGTGTCGAATGATAAGCTGCGCACTGAAACGGGCCGTAAGGCCCTTATCCTGCTCACCGACGGAGAGGATCAGGGCTCTGTTACCAAGCCCAATCAAGCCATCGAAGCCGCGCAAAAGGCCAACGCCATCATCTATGTGATTCTTATCGCCGATCGCCCATTCTACGGGTACCGCACCTTCGGCTACTCCGGTGACATGCAGATGCGCAAACTCTCCGAGGAAACGGGTGGTCGCGTCATCAACGTCGGCAACAACGGCAAAAAGATGGAAGAAGCTTTCGCCCAGATCGAAGCGGAACTGCGCACCCAGTATCTCGCCAGTTACACGCCTACTAATGCCAAGCTAGATGGCGGATATCGCAAGCTCGATGTCTCCTGCCAGGGCGACGGTCTGAAGGTTCAGACGCGCAAAGGCTATTACGCCGTCGGCGAGGCCCAATAGCGCGATCCGATATCCTTCATCGGTTTCTAAACGGCTTCTACGGAAGATCCAACCAACCAGCATTGAATTGAATCTTCGGCAGTTCTTCCACCGCCCGCCGCAGCGAGCGCTCCCAGTTCCGATGAATCAGATTCAGCTCCGGATCGTCGGCCAGAAATCGCCGATAACAATCGAACTCCAGTTTGTCGTTCTCATACAGCAGCATCTCGATCGGGGGCCCCACCGTCACATTCGATCGCATCGCCGCATCGAAGGACAGTAGCGCATAAATGGCAGCCACATCGAGCGGCGTCGAGCCATGCTCAATGCCGCGATCCAGAATCGGCCGCCCGTACTTGCACTCGCCGATCTGCAGATAAGGCGAATCCTGTGTCGCGCTCAGTGGATTGCCCTGCGGGTAAATCAGGTATAACTGCGGCGGCTCACCCTTCACCTGCCCGCCCAGCAGCAGATTGATATTGAAACTGAAATCGTCCCTCTCAAGCGCCGCTCGGTCCATGTCGGATACACGACGCACGCAATCCCCCACTGCGCGTGCCGCCTCATAGAACGAAGTCGCCGTCGCCAGCCCCTCGCCTGCATTGAACTCATCGCGCAATAGCGTAATCACCGACTGCGTGAGCGACAACCCGCCGCTGGTGAGAACCACAAACGCGCGCTCGCCCGGATGCACGAAGGTGTGCATCTTGCGGCAGAGATTTACCTGGTCGTATCCGGCATTCGTGCGGGAGTCGGAGGCCATGACCAGTCCCTGATGGGTCATAATACCGAGACAGTAGGTCATTCGTTCCTTTCGGGATTTAGAAAAATCGACAGAAGCTTTTCGTTAAGAAATCGACAGAAAAGCCTTTCCCAAAAATTGGATACTAAAACTGTACCCGAACAAGCGGTCACATACTTTCATCGCATCTTAATATCCGCGTTCCGTTCCTGAGCTGTTCGTTCATCCCGCGAAAGCGCTTTTCTGAGACCTCTCCATGCTGATCCGCCTGGGCTATGACATTCAATTCGACCTGCCCGCGCCGGTTTCCTTCGTGGCCATGCTGCACGTACATCCCTCGCGCATCGACGATCTGCGCGAACCCGATCGCTTGCAAATAGAACCCGCTCTCTCGTTTGACAGCTATATCGACAGCTTCGGCAACATCTGCGCGCGCTTCGATGCTCCGGCAGGCCCGTTGCGCCTCTCGAACAGCACCCTCATCGAAGACTCCGGCGAGCCTGACCCGGTCAATCCCTTCGCCATCGAGCATCCCATTCACGATCTCCCCAGCGATGTCCTCCAATACCTCCTCAGCAGCCGCTACTGCGAAGTCGACCGCCTCTCGAATATCGCTCTCGATCTTTTCGGCCACCTCCTGCCCGGCTGGTCCCGCGTGCAGGCCATCTGCGACTGGGTCCACAACAAAGTCGTCTTTGGATACCAGTACGCCCGCTCCACCAAAACCGCGCTCGATGTCTTCACCGAGCGTCAGGGGGTCTGCCGCGATTATCAGCACCTGGCCATCACCTTCTGCCGTGCGCTCAACATTCCTGCGCGTTACGCCACCGGATATCTCGGCGACATTCGCATCACGCTGCCTACAGCCCCCATGGATTTCAGCGCCTGGTTCGAGGTTTACCTCTCGGGGCGCTGGTGGGCCTTCGACGCACGCAACAATACTCCGCGCGTGGGACGCATCCTGATGGCCGTAGGCCGCGACGCCTCCGACGTGGCCATTACCACATCCTTCGGAATGGCCAACCTGAAATATTTTTCGGTGGTGAGCGACGAAGTACCGGAGGCCGTTAGCTGAAAGAGAGGCTAAATCACCTCTTTCAGCGACCGGTGTCCCACATGCGAGGATCGGATCGTCCTCCACACGCTCCGGGCCCGCGCGCGACCAGCCAGAGGGACGCATCGCGGAGCGGAGCGAGGTATCATGAATCATCTCCGCTTCGGAGTTGGTTCTATGCCACGCACCGTGCTTTGTACCTCCATCGTGGTCGCTTTGGCCTCAGCCTCTGCGATCTCCGCACAGCAGGCACCCTCTTTGCCTTCCAGCGAAATCCACGTCGACGAGCACTGCCGCGTCCTCACCGTAACCTCTCCGCAGTTCTCCATATCCGACCTTCGCCCGGACGCACCCGTCTGCAAGGTGGATTACCAGAATCATTCCAGTCACTGGGAGCAGAACATTGTTGATGGTACGCCGCAGAGCTCGCACGTCACGATTCACGAACGCGAGTACCTGCTCCACAACCCTGCCGGCGAGCCAGTCACATTCGTCGTCGATCAGTCTCTTCCGGAAGGCTGGCAAATCGACTCAGACCCTCAGCCGACGGAGATCACGGACGGCACGGCAACCTTCCGTGTTGTGGCCCAGCCCGGCCAGACAGTCCGCCTGCACATCGGCAAACGAAAAGCCGTCGAACCTCAAACATAGAGACAAAATCACGAACGCTGTGCCCTGATCTCTCTTCCCTCAAAATACGAAGCATTCGCCATGTGGCAAGCCGCGGCCGCGTGATGTCCGAAGATCACATCTTCTACTATCGGCTTGCGCGTGCGCACTGCGCTGAAAAAATTTGCCAGATGTGGGCGCAGCGCATCCCACGACTGCCCTCGCCACACCGTCCCCTCCACCAGCGGGTGTTCAGCCAGGATCGGATCATTCTGATCATGCCACTGCCGGTCATACTCCTTCTTCAACGCCGCAGGATAGCTCTGCGAATAATAGCTTGTGCTCGTGTTGATCCCAGGCTGCGGAATATACGTAACCGCGCTATTTGAGATCTCCACCACTCCCTTCGATCCCATCACTCGCGTGATTTCTGGGGTTTCGGTGCCCAACGACAACCGCACCGAAACCGGAACCTTGCCATACTTCAGCACCGTCGACTGCACATCCGGCATGTTGCGCCCGTCTTTCCAGCGCTCGATGCCGCCCACCGTGAATGCCGAATCGGGAATCGCATTGATTCCGGTCACAAACTGCATGCCGCTGACCAGATGCACCATCAGATCGCCTGCCATGCCCGTCCCGTACTCACGCCAGCAGCGCCAGCGTGCAAAGGTGTAAGGATCGAACGGCTTCTTCGCCACCGTCTTCTGCCACGTATCCCAATCGAGATTGGCAGGCGACAGATCCGGCGGGGGAGGATACTCCCACGCGCCATCCGGCGAGTTTCGCCCCAGTTGCAGCTCCACCTGCAGCAAATCACCGATCGCTGCGCTCGCCACCAGCTCCCGCGCTTTGCCAAAAATAGCTGAGCTGACCCGCTGCGAGCCTACCTGTACGAACTTGCCTGTCTGCTGAACGGCGCGCACCATCTCCTCGCCCTCAGCAATCGAGTGCGACATGGGCTTCTCGCAATAAACGTCCTTGCCCGCGCTGAGCGCATCCACAACGACCGTCTTATGCCAGAAATCAGGTACGGCGACGATCAGGCATTCGATGGATTTGTCATCCAGCAGCTCCTGATATCGCCGCGTTGTCGTGATGTTCGGCCCGGCAATCTCGCGCGCCAGCGTATGCCGCCCGTCATAGAGATCGCTCGCTGCCACGCACTGCACGCCGGGTACTGCCACCGCATTGGTCAGCAGTGCCGAACCCTGTGTGCCAACTCCAATAATGCCAAAGCGAACAGCATCGCCGGCGGGCGCGGGAGTCACCTGCTCCGCATCCAGATAGACAGCTTGCGCCGCCAGCACGCTGCCTACAGCCGCACCGCTGCCCGCCTGCAAAAATTCGCGACGCGAGAGTGACGCA
>DATAQX010000614.1:0-7670 GCA_036264455.1 Silvibacterium sp.
AGCACCCTTAACCATCGATACGATTTCAATTGCGGCCCCACGTGCTGTGTTCTGGAATGCAATGCAAAAATCCGCCGTAGAGATTGATACTGACGGTGCGATATCCATCGCACCGTCAGTATATGGTAGACATCTGGTTACGGGAGTATGCGCGACGAAGCCGTGAGTGAATTTGAAAAATCCGGTCCTCCGGCTCTGCTTCCGACTCCCGCCATCTTTCACCGTAGATCTGTCGCTGCGTGGATAGTGATCGGCACATTCGTGGTGTTTGTCATCCTCACCCTCGGCCTCTACTTCGAGGCGGTTTCTCCCGTCGCCGACTTTTGGTTTCAGCCGTGGGTTCAAGCCGACGCAAACGCGTACTGGGAACTCTCTGGAGTGAGGCCCGGCGCTTCCACCCCTGGGAAGTCGGATAGCGATTCAGGTCCGCAGTTCGGGGGCGGTTCGTGGGGACCCGTCTATCAGGCGAAACTCTTCAGGACAGATCTCGGTGTCTTGCTGTCAAACTTCGCGATGCTCGCCTTGATCTTTTGGGTGGTAAGCACGATGGAGGAGTTCGACCTAAGCACGTTCACGCTGCTGCTTCTCGTCAACCCCCTCCTCTTCTCCGTAGTCGCGACACTGAACAAAGAAATCTTCTCGATCACCGGCCTGATACTCTTCCTTCGCTATATGACCGCAGAGAGATATCGGTTCCTCCTGCTGATGGCGGCGTTGCTGGTATCGGCTGGGGGACATTGGCAGCAGGCTGCGGTTTTGATGATGCTTGGCTGTCTGGAGAGCCGCTTCTCTCCCCTTCGTAACAAACCATTGGCAGGCGTGATCGTCATCCTACTCTTTTTTACTGTTGCGTACACGGTGGTCTTTCACCTGGTGCCGATAGTGATTGCTGGATTGCTTGCTCAGGCCGAAGCGGGCCATACGATTGTGATTCTGGACAATATTCAAGGCAATTTTGGATTTCCCCTGGTTGTAATCCCCAAGATCATGATGAACGTGATGGGCTATTTCATTACGCCTTCATATTTTCTTCAGGCCTATTGGAGTGAAGACTTTTCGAACTGGTACAACCAGATCTTCGTTCTCGCACAGGAATTTCTCACGACTGCCCTGCTCTTCGGACTGCTGATTGCCCGCAAGTTGCCTCTGAAGCAGCCCCTGGTGTATCTGCTTGTCGTCTACTTCATCCTGACGGCAGTCAATCCCATGGTTCAACCTCGCTATGAATACCCTGCCTACGTTCTAATGTGTCTGCAGGTAGCGCGCTATATCCGGCTTGGCGGACGTGCGTCAGAAGCTGCTCAGTCCGAGGGCTCGCTCACCGCCCACGCTGCGCATTCCTTAACTTAAGCCTGCGGCAATCGGATCAGCTTTTTTTGCGGCCGTCATCTGCGGCTATGCGCATCGTATCTACGAGAACTTGAGGTGGAGAGAATGGCGAAGACGGACGATGCAGCCTTGAGAGAACAACTGGTCGCTCTGCTTAAGGGCGGCCATGCACATGTAACGCTGGCGGACGCAGTGGCGCAATTCCCCGCGGATCGAATCGGCGAGCGGCCGCACGACCTGCCCTACTCCGCATGGCAGCTGGTGGAGCATATACGGATCACACTTCACGATCTGTTGGAGTTCGCCACTAACTCCGAGTACGTCGAGCTGGATTGGCCCGGCGGCTACTGGCCGAAGAATGCCGTGCCGGGCAAGGACGAGTCTTGGAATGCGACTCTAAAAGCCATTCAGGCAGATATGAAGAGCTTTGAGGCACTCGTCCATTCTCCAGACAGCAACCTATACGCAACCATTCCCTGGGGAAAAAATGGCGAGACACTCCTGCGTGAGGTTCTGCTGGCGGCGGACCACACCAGCTATCACGTGGGCGAGCTGGTCCTCTTGCGGCGCGTGCTCGGGATCTGGAAAAGCTAGCGCCAGCTCACGGCCAGTTGCCAGCGAAGATGCCGTTGCGCAGTCTTGCGAAGTACCCGCTCGAACTCCTCGGTTTCTTTCAGGACTTCGTGGGTCTCATTGCCCAGCGCAAGTGGATGATCGCGGAGGAAATCGATCAGCGTGCAGACGGTGATGAGACCGTCCTCGGCGGCAAACCACTGCGGCGGCGGCAACGTCTTCGCCCACTCGGGATCGCCGGCCCCTTCTTCCAGAAGAAGAGCCATCGAATTTTCATCCGCGGAAAAGAAATCCAGGATCGGGCGCACGCCGAGGCGATGTGCCAGCTTTTCCAGAGCATCTTCGTTTCTGGCCAGCGCGCGACCATTCACAAAGATGTCGTATCCGGGATCCTCACCCTCTACGACGATGTACATGGACGCAGCCACGCGAGCAGTGTACTCCAGGGTCTGTGAGATGCGGACAGCCGATTGCGGGTACGCTATGTTTGAGTAATCTCAAGGATTACTCCCCGGTCCTCCCAATCTGAGAACGCCCATACGATCGCAAGCACGACCAGAATCGCTCCAGCGACGGCGCTCCAGTCCGGCCTGATATGCACCAGAACCACGGACTCCGCAGTGGCAACTAACGGTTGTGCCCATTGCAACATGCTCACCCGGCCGGCTCCAGATTTACCGAGCAACCAATAGAAAAGAAGGTACCCGCAGACCGTCATGAAAGCGCTGTCGACCACGAAGCCAAGGCCGGCAGTTGCCGACCAGGTTACGGCCTCATGCTCCAGCAGTGGTGAAACAATCGATAGCAGCAAGGCTGAGATCGCGAACTGCCCGAACATCGCCTCCACCATGGATATTGCGGGCAAATGTTTCTCAGCGGCGGCCAAGGCCCAAGCAAGCACCGCCGCGGCCGCAAGAGGAAACAAGAGCCAGGGAACCTGACGCATTGCAATGCTGAGCCCGTTGGCCGCCAGAAAGAGCACGCCCCCCAGGCCGCAAACGGCAGTAGTGATCGTAAGCCTGCCGCTGATCGCCAGCAAAACAGGAACTGCTCCCACAGCGGCAAGCGTAATAGCCGGAGACAGGTGCTCGGCACTGACGGCTATTAGTATCTGGGGCAGGCACAAAATGCCTGTTCCCACGATCAACGCGTTGCCAACTGTACGCAGCGGCCTGCGCCACATTCGACGGCGAATCGCCCAGGGCAGCAACAGGACAGCGCTGAGCCCATAGCGGATCGCGAGAGCACGAAGGTGTGGCTCCGCCGGAACGGATGCCGTCAGGATCCATTCCGAGCCCCACAACAGGGAGAGTCCCATGAACCCGGCGATGGTCCAATAGCGCATAGACAGGAAGGGCTACGCCATTCAGCGTAGCCCTTGGTTCGTTAAACTAGCGACGCCCGCCCGGGCCTCCGCCGCTGCCCGGACCACGGCCACCACCACTGCGCCCGCGACGCCGCCGGCGGCGATTCGGGTCTACCGCTGCGCCTCCGTTGCGCGGAGCACCAGCAGGAACCGGGGCATCATCGGCGCGATTGAAGTTAGGCTCATTCTCCTCGTCGATCGCCTCATCAGACTCCTCGAAATCGTCGCCGCCTTCGATCATGATGGTGCTTGCGTTCGAGGAAGGCTGACGGTCGGAGGAGGCTTCACGAGCGGGCCGCTCGGGGCGCGGCGGCCGTGCTGCCGCCTGCTCGCTTCCACCTTCACTGCCGGGGTCAGGCAAGCCAAGCTTCTGTCGCTGCTCCTTCAGCAGCGCCTTACGGGAGAGCTTGATGCGATTGCCCTCGATCCCGAGCACCTTCACCATCACCTGATCGCCTTCGCGGAGTTCGTCCTTCACATCCTTCACGCGATGCTCGGCGATCTCGCTGATGTGCAGTAGACCGTCAGTGCCGGGAAAGAGCTCAACGAATGCGCCAAACTCAGCCAGCCGGACAACCTTGCCGAGGTAGGTCTTCCCTATCTCCGGCACAGCGGTGAGGTCGTTGATCATACCGAGTGCCTTGGTCAGTCCAACCTCGTCGCTCGAAGCCACATTGACGCGGCCCGTATCGTCGACATCGATCTTGACGCCAGTCGCTTCGATGATGCCGCGAATGACCTTGCCCCCCGGCCCGATCAGATCGCGGATCTTGTCGGTAGGAATTTGCAGGGTGTGGATGCGAGGCGCAAATTTGGAGCGTGTTTCGCGTGCGCCCTCTAGCTCGGCATCCATTTTGTCCAGCAGAAAGAGCCGGCCGTGCCGTGCCTGCTCCAGCGCCTCACGCATGATCTGGCCGGTAATGCCACTGATCTTGATGTCCATCTGCAGCGCCGTGATGCCCTTGCGCGTGCCGGCGACTTTGAAGTCCATGTCGCCATAGTGATCTTCGGCTCCCGCGATGTCGGTCAGGACGGCGTACTGCTCGCCCTCCTTCACCAGACCCATAGCCACACCGGCGACCGAGCCCTTCAGTGTGACGCCCGCATCCATCAGCGCCAGGCTCGCACCGCAGACAGTCGCCATCGAAGAAGAGCCGTTCGACTCCAGGATGTCGGAGACGATGCGGAAGGTGTAGGGAGATTCGTCTACCGAGGGCAGCACCGCAGAGATGGCACGCTCAGCCAGCGCGCCGTGGCCTACTTCGCGACGGCCGACACCGGTCATGCGACCAGTCTCGCCCACCGAGAACGGCGGGAAATTGTAGTGCAGCATCAGCCGCTTCTTCTGCTCGCCCTCGTAGGTCTCCAGGCGTTGCTGGTCGTCCGTAGTGCCGAGCGTGATGGTGACCAGAGCCTGTGTCTCACCGCGGGTGAAGAGCGCCGAACCATGCGTGCGTGGCAGTACGCTGGTCTCGATAGTGATCTGACGGATCTCGTCGAAAGCCCGGCGATCGGGGCGTACCCGCTCCTGCAACACCTGCTCGCGGAAGATGCGCTCGCGCAGCGCTTCGTAATACTTGCCTAGCTTCTTCTTCGCATCCGGCTGATCGGCTGGCAGCTCCTTCGCTAGCTCATCCTTGATCGCCTTGACCATCGTGTAGCTCTCGGCCTTGGGGTGCGCCTTGGTATCCAGCGCATCCTTCAACCGTGCGCCAATCTTCGACTCGAGCTCCGATGCGTAAGCATGGTCGACTTCGATCTCAGCAACGACACGCTTGGGCTTGCCGGCCTTTGCGACAAGTTCTTCAATCGCGGCAACAATCTTTTTGACTTCACCATGGCCGAAGTCGATCGCGTCGACCACGAGCTCTTCGCTCACTTCCTTCGATCCGCTCTCCACCATCACAATGCCGTCCTTCGTTCCGACGACCATGATGTTCAGCGTGCTCTCATGACGCTCCGCATATGTGGGATTGATAATGAACTGATCGTTCACACGGGCCACGCGCACCGCGCCGACCGGGCCACCGAACGGGATGTCCGAGAGCGCGAGTGCCGCCCCGGCACCATTGATGCCAATGACATCCGGATCGTTTTCCTTATCCGCCGAGAGGACGAACGCGATGACCTGCGTCTCGTTCCGGAACCCTTCTGGAAAGAGCGGCCGGATGGGACGGTCGATCTGCCGCGAGGTCAGGATCTCTTTCTCGCTGGGACGCCCCTCGCGCTTGATAAAGCCCCCGGGGATGCGGCCGCCGGCGTAGGTATACTCGCGGTAATCCACGGTGAGGGGAAAGAAATCGATGCCTTCGCGCGGCTCTGCCGAAGCCACTGCGGTGACCAGAACCACGCTGTCACCTTGCGATACCAGCGCGGCGCCGGGAGCCTGTTTGGCCATGCGGCCTGTTTCAAAGGTGAGTCGCTTGCCGCCGGCAAGCTCAACAGATACTTCTTGTTTCATGGAATCCTCGTTTTCTGTGCAGCGCAGGAGATGATGTCGCTCCAGGCAGGGAGGCGCGCAGCACCCATGAAGATCTCTGGGTACGCGGCAGGGTTCGCATGCGACCTCCTCTCACCCATCGCGGCGAGTGGAAGGGTGCGGAAGCAACGCGCGGCGCGGCCTTGGAGAAGCCACGATCGGAATCCCACGTCGCTGTCACTGGAAGCGTGCGATAAAAAGGGCAAGGTGTACAGACTTACTTACGAATGCCCAGCTTGCCGATAACATCGCGGTAGCGGACGGAGTCGCTGGTCTTCAGGTAGTTCAGAAGACGACGCCGTTTGCTCACCAGCATCAATAGACCACGCCGGGATGCGTGGTCCTTCTTGTGGGTCTTGAAATGTTCGGTCAGATCGCCGATCCGTTCGCTGAGAATCGCAATCTGCACCTCGGGACTCCCCGTATCCGAATCGTGTGTCCGGAAGCGGGAGATCACCTCTGTCTTCTTTTCTGTTGCCAGCACGCTTACCTCTCTATGCTCTTTATCGAATCCACTCTCTAAGTGTCTGCCCCAAGAGTAACATAGAGTGCTTTTCCCGGAACAGCCCGGAAAGGGCTGACGGGCGGAATCAGTGGACGGCAATCTCCGTCTTCCCGCCCTCTCGCGGATTGTTCTTGTCGAGCAGGAAAGCCAGCAACACCATGATGGTCGAGAGCGCCGCCAGCGCAAAGTACACATCCACGTAGCCTTGTGCCTGTGTCTGCGTGAGCAACGTGGTGTAGGTGCGAAACTGCGCGCCGCCCGGTGCGTTGGCTGGGCCCAGATGATTGACCAATGCCCCAGTGGTGGCCTGGATGCGCTGTTGGAACACAGCATCCCCTGGGTGTACATGTTTGAGAAGGGTCGCCTGGTGAAAGGCCGTGCTCTCCGTGACGAACGCGCCGGTCAGGGAGATCAAAATCGACCCGCCGATGTTGCGTGCGAAGTTGATCAGACCCGAGACCTGATTATTCAGCTCACGCGGCAGCCCAAAATACGCTGCCGTTGTCACGGAGACAAAGACGAACGGGATTGCAGCAACCTGTATGATACGCAGCCACGAAGCAAAGCCAAAGCTCATCCCCAGGTTCAAGCGAATAGCAGAATAAAAGAACGCGGCGGAATACACGCTGAAACCGAAGACGATAATATTGCGCGCCGGGAGGCGAGACACCGCCTGGCCGGCCATCGGGAACAGGAAGATTAAGACGACACCGCCCCCAGACAGGGCAAGTCCGGCTATGGTTGCCGTATATCCAAGCAGTTGCTGCGTGAACTGCGGCTGTAATACGGTCGATGCATTCAGGAGTCCCCCCGTAATCAACATCAGGAAGGAACAAACGGCGAAATTTCGATATTTATAGAGCCGCATGTGAATGATCGGCTCTTTCGCGCCTGACACCTCCCACCAGATCAACAATATCGTCGAGATCGCAAACGCGATCGCATAGAAACGAATCCACGGTGACCCAAACCAATCCCACTCCTCTCCTTTATCCAGAAATATTTCGAGCGAGCCCATGGAGATCACCAGAAATACGACTCCGACATAGTCCAATCGCCATAGGTTGGCCCGGGAGGGTTTGAGGTAGGGCGGATCCTCCACCAGCATCTGCACCAGGAACAAGGCAGCAATGCCAATCGGAATGTTGATGTAGAAAATCCAATGCCAACTGTAGTTGTCCGTGAGCCAGCCGCCGACCGTCGGTCCGATTGACGGTGCCAACACCGCAACGACGCCGTAGAGCGAGAATGCCAAGCCACGCTTGCTGGGCTCGAAGGAGTCTGCCATGATGGCCTGCGCCATCGGTTGGAGTCCACCACCTCCAGCACCTTGGATCACACGGAAGAGCAACAGCAACCCAAGGGATGGTGCAAGTCCGCACAGGAACGAGGCAGCGGTGAAGATCACGATGCAGAGC
>DATAQX010000004.1:0-5391 GCA_036264455.1 Silvibacterium sp.
CTACGCGATCACCGCTTCGGGCTTTCTGCATAGGCTTTCGACAGAGAAGGCGCTTCCCAAACTCGAATTGACCTGGGGATTCGAGACGATCAATGTCGCCATGATGACAGTTGGACTGTTCCTGCTGTTCAAGGATATTCAGCCGGTGAAGTCTGATAGCGCATCCTGGAAGCTGATACGAAACGTATCGCAGAAAAGCTATGGCATGTACCTCGCGCACATCATCGTGCTTAACGCGGTTTATGGTGTGTTGAACGAACGTCTGAGCAGCCCAGTCATCAAGATCCCCACGATCGCCATCGTGGCCTTCCTGGGGACGTACGCGTTAGTGTTCCTGATTTCGCTGCTTCCAAAGAGCAAGTGGGTTGTCGGCTAACCGGCGGCGAACGCTTTTTATCGGAGAGGACCATGTGTGGCCGCTACGTTCGGAAATCCGACAAACAGAAGATTGCGGAGCACTTTGCGGTCCACGGCCCAGTCATTCCAGATTTCGGGCCGTCCTGGAACGTCGGCCGCAGACTTTCCAGCCTGTAATCCGAGTGAACCGTGACACCGGCGAACGTGAGCTGGTGCTGATGCGATGGGGACTTGTGCCCTACTGGGTGAAAGACCCACGGATTGGTTTGGCCTGACCGCCTTTGTTACGGCGGCGGCGATGCCCTTGCCCCTGTCCTGCACATCGAGCTTGTAGGCGCGTGCGTTTGCTTTTCTGTTTGGCAAGCCAGATTTCTTCTTCGGGAATATCGGCAAGCTTGGGGAGCGGAGAGGGATGTGCACTTTGCGAGGTTTCAGCGGGAAACACGGCGGGGGGTCTGTCGTTGGAATGCTCTGTCATTGCGCGCCCTTGATGTTCCAGGAGGGGCGGATCATCGCGATTAGACCGGCGGGGGTGTATATACCTTGCACTCGGGCGGCGGTAGCTTCATGGCGTCCATCGGAAGTTGCTCAAAATGATGACTAGACCTCGGCGAGCTCTATGGCAACGGCTACGACCACACATTGGATAATAACGGGTATAAACGGGTGGAAATGGATATTTCGTTGCCTTTGGGTGCAAATCGGATACAAATGGGTGAAAATGGATATGTAGCCGATGCCTGAAATCAAGAACATCACGATCACTCCGGAAATCCTCAAACTCATCGCCGAAATCGACGAGTTCAAAGGACGCTGGAAGGTCATTGAAACCCTGGCTCCAGAAAAACTCACGAGCCTGCGGCGGATCGCCACGATTGAGAGTGTGGGGTCGTCGACGCGCATCGAGGGCGCCACACTCACTGACGCGGAGGTGGAGAAGCTGCTCTCCGGTCTACGGAGCGAGTCATTTGCCAGCCGCGACGAAGAGGAAGTGGCGGGCTATGCCGACGCGATGGACATGACCTTTGACGGTTATGTGGCCATCACGTCCACGGAGAACCATATCAAGCAGCTGCACGGCGAGCTGCTGAAGCACAGCGTCAAGGACCACGATCATCGTGGCGAATACAAGAAGGTACCCAACGATGTCCAGGCCTTCGGGCCGGACGGCAAAAGCCTGGGCGTGGTGTTCGAGACAGCAACGCCGTTTGAAACGCCCGGCTGGATGAAGGAGCTCGTGGACTGGTTCAACCGGTCTACCGAGGAGGAAACCCAGCATCCCCTAATCCTGATAGGGATTTTCATTGTTGTGTTCCTGGGTATTCACCCATTCAAGGATGGCAACGGCAGGCTCTCGCGCGTGCTGACGACGTTGCTGTTACTGCGCGCCGGCTACAGCTATGTTCCTTATAGCTCGATGGAGAGCGTCATCGAGCGCAACAAGGAAAGCTATTACCTCGCGCTGCGCCGCACGCAGCAGACTATCCGGAAGGATGAACAAAATTGGGAGCCCTGGCTCGTGTTCTTCCTCAAGACGATGGCAAAGCAGAAAGACAATCTCTCTGTGAAGGTGAAGGAGGAGCAGGCGCTGCGCGGGTCCCTGCCCGCCCTTTCCCGGCAGATCCTTGAGCTGGCGAAGAAGCGCGGCGAGATTACGGTCAAAGAAATCGAGGAATCAACAGGCGCCAATCGCAACACCATCAAGGTGCATGTGAAGAAACTTGCCGAGCAGCATTACCTAGCGCAACTCGGCAAGGGCCGCGGCGCGCGCTACACCATCCAATAACGGTTCTATCCCCTACTGCGCTTCTGATCATTTCTTATGACCTCTGCCGCCGCATTCTTCTCTTCATATAGCGATTTCGATATCGCGGGCCGCACGCGCGGCGAATTCAACGCGGTATGCCACGTTTGTGGCGAATTTCGTCAAAGACCTCTTTCGCCGGGCGGGTACTTCCATGGGCTACGTCGTCAAGCCCCTGTCGGATACCCTCGTCCGCATCCGCTCGCGCCGCGATGTCCAAAAAGACGCTGGTAGGCTTCCGCATCCTGCACGATAGCAGCGGCTTTTCCATTCACCATGAGCACGACCGGACGTTTGCTCTTCCTGAGCTGCTTCATGAAATCACTGGACCGGCGGCGGAAGCTAGTCAGCGACTGAATGTCTTTGGTGATGTCGAGCACTATTTTCTCCGGTTCAAAACACCTTTAAAGGTGCTATCAGAATACACCCCTCAGGTAAAGTGAAAGCTCAGGGCGCCAAAGATCCGATGGGCCCTTTCTCTGCTGTGGACGTACGTTAAAGCCCTAGTGTCGTCCTCTTCAAGGGATTCGTCCAGATACCTCCGGACCCCGACAAAGATCGACCTTTTCCAATTCCTTAACTCGCTCTCTGCTATGGAAGGAGGGCTGATGGCCCGCAATGCATCTCGTATCAAACTCGGATACTATCCGCTACCGCCTGCCGAAGGCGCGCGCCTGCGCAGGCTCCTTGATTTCGCGAGCGGAAGAAGCGGAAGCTTCAGCTCGGCGAGGAAACCGCGCGCTAAGAGTATCTCAACCCTGACGAGTCTTTCCTCCAGTGCTCAGGGCAGGGAATCGACTGATCAATGAGTAGTTCAGTAGAAACTGACGCTGCCCGGCTTTCCGGGCGCGCCGGTCACGACAATCTCGACTTGATCATAATCATCTCCTTTTAAGTGTTCGCCGCGTAGTCTGACAGCGACAGTCTCATCTAGGTTGCGACCACATTGCGGGTGACAGCGTGAGCCATTTTGGACTGAGGGCGGATCAGGAAGTAAAACGCGATGAAATGCGTAATCATTAACAACGGCACATAGATGATCACAATCCCGTATGTTGAACCCAATTCTCCCGAAACGGCCGGAAGATTCAAAGTAACGCCGTGATAATAGTCGACGATGATATCGACCGCCCCCACGATATTGAAGGCCACAACAAACGACCAGAAGACAGGTCGTATCCTTATTGTGAGAAGTGCCAGGAGCGCCAATATTCCTGTTGCGAAGTCGCCAAAAGCAGCGAACGCGGGAAAGCCGACGGGCAGATGAGGTCCGACGATGCCTGGAAGGATAAACACCAGTCCAAAGAAACGAAAACTATGCAGAGTGGCGATAGCACGTTGCGCACCAACGCGGTCCATCGCCTTGAGCCTGGGTAGGATGTATACACCGGCGCAAAGCAACCACGCCACATAACCGAACACGAGATGCAGATTGAAGATGAGTGCCGGCGACATTTTGCCTTCCTTTCAATTTGACGGAGCCCGTCCAGTATTCTTCGGCCTTGGTCAACAGCCTCATTGGCCCACGGCGGCGAAAGACTTGGCATTTGCGCGGAAGAACTCTTCCAGTGTTTGTGGATTCCGCCCAGTGACCTCTCGAATTGCACTGGTAGGCTGTCGGGGTTCTTTACTATTCCGGAAGTATCGCCAGAGATGAGTCAGATGATCGAGCGCGTGAGGATTGATTCGCTCCTTCACTGCCTCGGCCCACTGCTCGTCCGTGATCGGCACATAGCGAATCGGCCGCCCGATTGCGTTGCCAAGGGTCTCGATGATCTCCCGTACCGATGGCGTTTCGCTCACCAGTGGATATACCTTTTCGGAGGGCCTATTGGAGCCCGCCAGAAGAGTTGCTGCGACTCGGCCTACGTCTTCGGCACCGGCGAGCGGAATGACGCCATCGCCATCGCCCCAGGGCAGGAAGGCGGCATTTTGTTCAGTCACGCTTCGGCTGACGAGCGCGCGGACGTTTTCGTAATAGGGTGGCGCTTGGATGTGAACGGCTTCAACCTCCGCCCAATCAAAAATTCGATCCGCAAGCCGATGCTGCAGATTTCGGAATGAAGGTGCGTATCGAAGATCGCGATACGCCGGATCATCGGTTGTTCCCTGAAACTGTGAATTGTTTACCACCAGTTCCAGAGCCGCTTCGCGAGCGGTTGTCGCAAAGATGGTGACTGCCTCGAGGAGGCCATCGGTTACCGGATAGGTGAAATAAGCACGCTTCACTTCATACATCGCGGCCTGGACCGAGGCCGGGTTCAGGAGATCGCCTTCGATGATCTCCGCACCCAGTTGGCGAAGTTCAGCGGAGCGGGCATCGAGTCTGTGGACAAAGGCGCGGACTGGAAAGCCCTGCGCGAGCAGAAGCGTTGTGAGGACACGTCCGGTTGATCCCTGCTGACCCCCGGCTGCGCCCGTAACCAAAATGGGTTGAGACATGGGAGGTTCCCTTCTGTGCGTTGGAGGATATAGATCATCCTCTGAATTTGTTTGTCTGAGGGCCACCAACTGATTCAGTTCGCCAAGATGCAGTCCGCTTGGCGGCGAATCAACGGCAGCCTCAGAAGCGCGTGCTGAGGCTCGTCAGCCATGCAGGTGAATGATTCACGAGCCATGCCTCTGCCTGCTTGTCTCTGCCGGAAATCGTGGCGATCGCGATCAGGAGCATCGCACTGCCGAGTGCAACTTTACCGGCTCTTCCCATTTGGAGGAGACCTCCTCGAATGCTCATCATGGTTGATCGTGAGATATAGCCAAGGATCACGATCGGTAGCGCAGCGCCGACGCTGAATAGCCCCATGAGAGTTGCGGATCCCCCAAGATGCTTTCCGTGGCTTGCCAATACAATCGCGGCGCCGAGAGTCGGACCGACGCATGGACTCCAGATCATGCCAAGTACAAGGCCGACGACGAACTGCCCGTAGAGGCCGCCTAAGTGAAGGCGCAAAAGCAACCTGTTTCCCGTGTTGCCAATTCCTGATGTCGCAGCGGCAAAGCGCTGTTGAAGGCTGCTCGATAAGATGACCAAGGCGAAGAGTCCCAGAAGAGCCGCGCCCATGCGCCTTACGAGTTCCGAGTTCAGTTCGATCGCAGTGCCCGCCCATGCAAGAGCTGTCCCTATCGTTGCGTAGGAGATCGCTAATCCTGCAGCCAGCGCGATCGGCGCCCGGCGATGCGCGTTCATCGCCGAGCCCAGCAGAATAGGAACAATCGGCAGCACGCACGGC
>DATAQX010000009.1:0-2723 GCA_036264455.1 Silvibacterium sp.
GACGGACGTATTCCCGGGTGGCAGGTTCTTCTCTGCCGATCGCGGATTGTGCTCGCGCTTCGAGAGCACGAGTACGGCCGACGAATCGGTGAGAAAGAGCGAGTAGCCGTTGCCGCTGGAGAGGAACTTGACCCGCGGATCACTCTGTCCCTCGTTGGCCTCGAATCTGAGCGGGAGTCTGCCATAGGCCGCTGCAAGGGACGGCTGGGAAGCTGCAGGGGTTGAGGTCTGAGCTATTGCCGTGGTCAGGATTGCAGTGGGAAGTAGAGAAACCACGAAAGGGAGCGGGAGAAAGAGCGGGCTTTTCATAAACACTCCGGACGAGCGCAGGCAACAAAAGGAGTGAGGCCTTCACACGACTGGAGTAGATTGCAGAGACCCCACGTGTGAGGTCAGGAAATTGCGTCGGAATAGTCTCACCAGGGAAAGAAGGGTGTCAAATCTTTTGTGATGAAAATGTAAACCCAGCTGCCTATTTATGCTGTGCATCACAACAGACCACAGCCAAATACCTGGCTGAGAATTTCCTTCGATCCGCCATAATGGAAATAGAGACAAAAGAGCCCGCCTGCTATCGCAGCCGGGTCCTTTTTATCTCAGACGTAAGTTATGTCGAATCAATGACGTCGTAATAAACTGCCTGTTTTCAATGATAGGCCACTAAGCCGTTTCTTTTCTGCCATGTAGACATAACCCACTTGTTATCTATGAGATAACAAGTGTGGCGACTATGAAGACATATTAGAATGAATGACTTACATTGAAGTCGGCGGCAGGGGGTGGGGGCCCTGTTGCCAACTTGAGACGGTAATGGATTGTTACGCTGCCCGATCCCGTGCTTCGCCCAGCGTGACGCGGGCGGTCATTTTCCGGTGGCCCCGGAAATAGGTCACCGTTACCGTATCTCCGGCCTGGTGACGGTTCATGATGTCGGAGATGTCCTGGGTGCTGGTGACATCCTGATCGTCGATAGCAACGATGAGGTCTCCACCGAGAAAGATCTGTATATTACCGTACTCAGCGGGCTCACTTCCGCCATGCAGGCCTGCCCGCTCAGCAGCTCCGTTCGGGATGGTCCGCTGGATAAGGACGCCGTAGTCGGCGGCGAGGCCGATCTCCTGAGCAAGCTCGGGACCAATGGGCAGTGACACGATGCCGAGGGAGGGTCTCCGGACACGGCCATATTTCTGGAAATCGCCGAGTACGGCCTTGGCCGTATCGATGGGAATGGCGAAGCCGATGCCGGCGCTCTGATCGGCGTTCCCGCCGGTGGCAATGAGGGAGTTAATGCCGATGACTTCTCCCCGGGAGTTGAGCAGCGGTCCGCCGGAGTTGCCAGGGTTGATGGCGGCGTCAGTCTGGATAGCGTTTTCGATAGGCGCGCCCTCCGAGTTATGAATCGACCGGATGGCGCTGATAATGCCGGTGGTCATGGTTCCCTGTAAACCGAAAGGATTGCCAATGGCGTACACCTTCTGGCCGACGACTAGGTTCTTTGACTCTGCCAGAACGGCGGGAACGAGGTTGGGCACATCGATCTGGAGCAGAGCAAGATCATGGCCGGGGTCACGCCCGATGACGCGGGCCTTGGAGCGGCGCTTGTCGGAGGTGGTGACTTCGATCTGCTGGGCGTCGGCGACAACGTGGTAATTGGTGAGGATGTGTCCCTGCTTGTCGAGGATGAAGCCCGAGCCTTGTCCCTGTTGCGGGACCAGGCCATAGAAGAAGTTGAGACCGACGGTCGATGAGGTGATATTGACAACCGAGGGCAGCGCCTTTTTGTAGACGGAGATATTGTTGGTCTCTTCAGAGTCGTATTCAGGTGCGGCCTGAGCCTCAGTAAGCGTTAGCGGCGAACCTCCGCCGGCGAGAGTGCGCTGGCGTTCGGGCGAGGAGTAGCGCGAGATGAGAAACCAGAAGCCTCCTATGAGGAGGATGATTATAACGATTCTGCGAAATGTCATGACTAAAGCTTTCTAAGCCCGGAATGCGCCTTCGGGGTGAGGGGGCAAGATCCGGAATCATACCCCTATTTTAACGATTCTGAAGGTTTCAGACCCGCGCCGCGACGGCAAGTTCCGCGAAAATGTGCTCAACCTGGCGGCGTGTGTCTTCAACCGTGCCATCGTTTTTGACGATGTAATCGGAAAATGGAATCTTTTCACTGTCGGGAATTTGCGCAGCAAGCCGGGCGCGGGCGTCGGCTTCAAGATCGCGCGGCGGCTGCGAATTTTGCTTCATGCGAGCGACAAAGCGGGCGATCTTGACCTCGTCGGGCGCGGTGACCAGGATGATGCGGTCAAAGCGCTGCCGCCAGCCCGGAGCGCTTCCCTGTGCATCGGCCTCAAAAATCAAAGCGGATTCGATCATGGCGATGGCGTTGGGATTCTGAGCAAAGATGCGGTCAGCCCACTCCTGCTCAGCTGCGATCACTGGAGGATGGACGATGCGGTTTAGTTCGGCAAGGCGGTTGTGATGGAAGGCGAGGTCGGCGAGGCGGTGACGGTTGAGAGAGCCATCTGCACTGACTACCTCAGGCCCAAAGTGCTCGATGATAGCGTGGTAAACCGGCTGGCCTGGAAACATGAGCTCGCGGCCCACAGCATCGGCTTCGATGACGTGCACGCCGAGGGAGCGAAACATGGCGGCTACGCTCGTCTTTCCGCTTCCTAATCCGCCTGTAAGACCGACACGGAGCATGGCGGTTCCTGAAATTGCTGGCT
>DATAQX010000074.1:0-2885 GCA_036264455.1 Silvibacterium sp.
GCGAGGTGGTGCGACACGGCGCGGAGAAAGCAGTCGTCTCCTGTGTCTTTGAGGCCACAGATGAGGCGGAGCGGATTCTGGAAGCGCACGGCATCGACGCGGGGGACGGCCAGATCCTGCTGCGGCGCGAGATCGCCGTCTCCGGCAAGGGTCGGGTCTTCGTGAACAATCAGCCGGCGACGGCGGCGGTCTTGAAGCTGCTCGCTCCCGAACTGGCCTTGATTCATGCCCAGTCGGAGACCCTGGCCGGCTTCGATCCCACGCAGCAGCGGCTGCTGCTGGATCGCTTCGCCGGCATCTCGAGCGAAGCGGCTCGCGCAGCCTATGCGGCCTGGCGCGCATGCGCGGACAAGCTGCAATCGCTGGAGACCGATGAGCAGGAGCGCTTGCGCATGGCCGACCTGTGGCGCTTCCAGTCGCGTGAGATCGAGTCAGCTGGACTCCGCGATGGGGAAGATGGACAGCTGGAGACAGAAAAGCGCGTGCTGAACAACGCTGAGAAACTCTACGCGGCGGCAATGAGCGCCTACGAACAGCTCTACGACGGCAACAATGCGGCGGAGGCGTCGCTGCGTGCTGCCCAGCGCCATCTGGAGGAATTGGCGCGCTATGAGCCGCGCTTTGGCGATGCTGCGCACCAGTTGGCGTCGGCACGCGCCACGGTAGAAGACGTAGCCGAGACGGTACGCGAGTTCGGTGAGGGCATTCAGGGCTCGCCCGAGCGGTTGGCTGAGATCGAAGACCGGCTTGCTCTGCTGGACCGTCTGAAGCGCAAATATGGCGCGGGTGTTGCCGAGGTGATTGCCTACGGGCAGGATGTCGCCAGCAAGCTAAGCGAAATCGACAACCGCGATGCGGTGCTGGCGGATTTGCGGAAGCAGCTTGCGGATGCAGCGGCAGCCTATCGGCGCGAAGCCGAGCTGCTGACGGCGTCGCGCACGGCCGCCGCGAAGAAGCTGGCTGCATTGGCAGAGCGGCAGATCAATGATTTAGCCATGAAGGCACGTTTCGCTGTCGAAGTGCAGGCGCAGAAGGCGGAGGCGGACTGGTCAGCTCACGGCTGGGACGCGATCGGCTGCAGCATCGCAACCAATGCCGGTGAGCCACTCAAGCCGCTCGATCAGATTGCCTCCGGCGGCGAGATGAGCCGCGTCCTGCTCGCTTTGAAGGTTAGCGTGGAGGAAGGTGCGGCGCGCGCTGGTAAGGGGAAACGCAAGGCGTTGCTGCCGCGCACGCTCGTCTTTGACGAGATCGATATCGGCATCGGCGGCCGGGCGGCGGAGGCTGTGGGACAGAAACTGAAGGTGCTGAGCCGCTCGCAACAGGTGCTATGCGTTACGCATCTGCCGCAGATCGCCGCTTTCGCCACCCAGCACTTCGTCGTCGAGAAGCGGGAAGAGAAGGGCCGGACGCGCACTGCCGTCCGCAGCCTGACGCAGGCCGAACGCGTGGAAGAAGTAGCGCGCATGTTGAGCGGAGCCAAAAAGTCGGAAACGTCGCTGCGCCATGCTGAGCAGATGCTTGCCGAGGCTGCCGGCGTCTGAGGGGAATCAGCACTGCAAATGGTGCATTCTTGCCTGACAGGCGGTCCCCGGACCGGTATACTAAGGGTTGTGACTTCCTACACTATCGACTCCCCTGCTGCTGAGCCTGTAGCCGACCAACCGAACGCGACAAAGCGGGTCATGCTCTTGAAGCCGCGTGGCTTCTGCGCTGGCGTCGTGCGCGCGGTGGATATCGTTCGGATCGCGCTCGAGACCTTTGGCGCGCCGATTTACGTGCGTAAGGAGATTGTTCACAACAGCTTCGTGGTTAACGAGTTAGCGGAGAAGGGCGCAATCTTCGTCGAAGACATCGACGATGTGCCCGAGGGAATGCGGGTGATCTACTCCGCGCATGGGGTGTCGCCGGCGGTGCGGCAGCGCTCCAAGGAGCGCGGTCTGAAGGTGATTGATGCGACGTGCCCGCTGGTCACCAAGGTACATGTCGAGGCAGTAAAGTTTGCCCGGCAGGGCTACTCGCTGGTGCTGATCGGGCATCGCGACCACGACGAGATCGAGGGAACGCTGGGCGAGGCTCCGGACGTTACCCAGGTAGTTTCCTCGGCGCAGGAAGTGGCATCGCTCCAGGTGCCTGATCCAAACCGCGTAGCCTATCTGACGCAAACCACTTTAAGCCTCGATGAGGCGCGGGACATCATCCAAGCACTGAAGGAGAAGTTTCCGAACATCGTGGGGCCGCATTCGCAGGATATCTGCTACGCGACGGAGAATCGGCAGGTAGCGGTGAAGAACGTGGCTCACGCGGCGGACCTGGTTCTGGTGGTGGGGTCGACGAACAGCTCGAACTCGAACCGGCTGGTGGAGGTTTCGCGCAACCTGAATACGGTGGCGCATCTAATAGACAACTCCAACGCGATCCAGCCTGCCTGGCTGGAGGGCGTTTCGACGGTTGCGGTCACAGCGGGTGCTTCGGCCCCGGAGATCCTGGTCTCAGAAGTGGTTGCGTATCTGCGCGAGAAGGGTTTTGGGACGGTCGATGAAGTGGAAGTAATGCCGGAGAACGTGCGCTTCGGACTTCCCGCGGAGATCGTGCAGGCGATAGGACCGGTGGCAGTCGCTGCCCGGTAAAAGTATTTCCTCCGTTGTTTTGGGCTACAGAGATTTTATGTCTGCCGCGGCCTTTGCTCGAAGATGGGCCCCAGCAACAGGAACGGTTGCTGACAGGTCAAGATGTACGGGAAAACTGTTTTCGTTGCGAAAGAGATGGCATGAATCGAACTGTGGATGAGAACCCGCTGAGGGCTCCTGTGCAGCAGATGCGGCCGCCCACGGCGCAGCCAAAGTTTGGGCGCATCGACGCTGGCCTGGACCAGGTAGACGAAG
>DATAQX010000095.1:0-4697 GCA_036264455.1 Silvibacterium sp.
CTCGACGCCCTCGCCGAGGCCGCTTCCGTTCTCGGGAACGACGAATGGGCAGCTATCGCCAGAAACGGGCTGCAAGTCTGCGTTGACCAGCTCACTACGGCGCATCAGGGAGTCAGCCTGGAAGCCAAGGGCCGTCCGAAAAGCGCTGCCGCCGACTGTGAGCTGCTCGCAGCCCTCGCGTCGTGGTTACCGGCCACGCTGGAACAGCCTGCCGTCTTTTCACTGGTGCAACAGGTACTGACGTTCTTCAAGGCGGACGGTATGATCAGCGACCTCGCGCCCGGTTTTCGCGCCGGCACCGACCATGACATCCTGCCGGGAGTGGCGCTGGTGGCGTTGGGCCGATATGCACGGCATGCTGGCAGCTGCAACGAAGCGGCGCATCTCGAAGAACAGCTGGCCTGGTACCGTCGCCGCTTTCGCCTCTGCCGATCCTGGGCCATGATCGGCTGGCAGATGCAGGGATGGAGTGTTCTATGGGATGTCGCAGCGGTCCGCGGAGCACGCGACTTTGTTTTTGAAATGGCTGACTGGGCGATATCTTTGCAACTGGACAAGAACGGAGCGTTCCTCACTGATCTCGCAGTGGCCGGACCGAGCTTTCACACTGCGTGCGTTGCCGAGGGAGTCGTCGAGGCATGGCGGCTGGCAGCGGCAGCCGGGCAATCGGAACGAGCGGAGCGCTACGCCAACTCCTGGCGACGAAGTATCGATTTCATGGGGAGCCTAACCGTCGAGGAGATCGACGGCGACCTGCTGCCCAACCCCAGGAGAGCGCTTGGGGGAGTGCGTCCAAGCCTGAGCGATTCGCGGCTGCGCATCGACTACTCCGCCCACCTGCTCAGAGCTCTCGTGCGAGGAATGGCGCTAATGGAGCACTCTTTTTAAAAAGCTGACTGCGGCGCTGTTTTTAACATTTTTGCAGTTGCCACACCATGGTAGCGGTGATAGGATCGGTGGCCTGTTCGACCGTCGGCGGTGGGTAGATGACTCAAGCTTGGCGAAACGGCAGCGTCGGTAAAGATGATGGCGTGAGCGCCATTGCTGTGGATCCTGTCGACGAGCCGCTGGAACTGCGATCGATTGGTCTCCGGCTGCTTGCGGGGGAAGCACCCGAGGCTGTGGCCGCCCTATTGGTCGAGCATGGCATCGACAAACATCAGGCAAAGCGCCGTGTTGTAGAAGCGGCACAGGATCCCCTGGTTGCAGCCGGCCTGGCCCGCGCTCGCCGTGCTGAAAAGCTGGCGTGCCTCTTCACGGCATTTGCGCGGCAACTGCGACAGTCTCCAATAGCCGAAGGCGTACCGGTTGAGGATCGAATTTCTCCCGCCCGATTCTACGAGAATTACTACTACGCCAACCGGCCAGTCGTGATCCGGGGATTGATGGAGAACTGGCCGGCCCTGCGCCGCTGGAGCCCAGCACACTTTGCTGACCGTTTCGGCGACGAGACGATCGAGGTCACCGCGGAGAGAGAAGGCGATCCTCATTTTGAAGACAATTTCTCGGACCATCGCCGCCGCATGACGATGAGTCAGCTTGTTGACGCCGTCACACAAGGACGAGGCAACGACGTTTACCTGGTGGCGAAGAATCGTTTGCTGGAGCAGGAACCTTTCACTTCTCTTCTGGAAGATATCTCCTATCCGGCTGGAATACTCACCACAGGGTCTGCCGCAGTGGCACCCCGGATGTGGTTTGGCGGAGCCGGCACGGTCACGCCTCTCCATCACGACGCGTCCAATATCCTCTTCGGACAGGTGTACGGACGGAAGCTCGTCCGCCTGATACCTCCCTACGAGATCGACAACATTTACAACGACCGCACCTGCTTCAGCGACATCGATCTGGATGACGTGGATTATGTTCGCTTCCCCCAGTTTCGTCATGTAACCGTGGTCCAGGCGGTCGTAGATCCCGGTGACTTCCTGCTGTTCCCAGTGGGGTGGTGGCACCAGGTTCGCTCGCTGGAAATCAGCATTTCCCTGTCTTTTCAGAATTTCGCGGTGCCCGGGGGGCCCGTCGTCTGGTTTTATCCGCCAACCTGATCGAGGTGAACGCAATGGCAACAATGCTTGATCTGTTTTATCGGCTCCAGCAGGATCATGCCTTTCTGCTGCAGTTCCAGGCCAATCCCGCCGCAGCTCTCGCGGGGTACGACCTTACACCGCAACAACGCGGCGTCCTGGTGAACCAAAAAGGGTACATCCGGTCGATCCTTGAATCGGCAGGCGCACGGCCCGGGGGCGACCAGCAGGCCGCCTCATCGTTCAGCGCGGTGGTCACTGCCGCCGACGCGGGCGCCAGCAAGCCCGCGGCCAAGGCGAAGCTCCTCCCAACCCGACCAGTGACAGAAGGGGGCGGAGGCCCTGAAGGCCCAGAGGGTCCAGAGGGTCCGGAAGGTCCAGAGGGTCCGGAAGGACCGGAGGGGCCAGAAGGACCGGAGGGACCAGAAGGCCCAGAGGGTCCGGAAGGACCAGAGGGACCGGAACCACCGACACCAACACCGACTCCGACTCCCGTCCCCTTCCCTCTCACGCCGACGCCTGTTCCCTTTCCGCTCGCGCCGACTCCTGTGCCGTTCCCGCTGGATCCCGGTTGGCCTCCGGCCCCGCCGCCCACGCCGCCGGTCTTTCCGAACATTCTGCCGCCGCCTGTCAACGACTACCGTGTGACCGTCAAGATCTGGCCGCTTGGAACCCGATCTTCGGAGCTCTCCGGTGATCCTGTTGACGAGGCTGGTCTGAAGGACATAGCAACGAAGGCTAAAGGCACCCAGGGCGCCGATCGCCTGGAAAATCTCACCCGGTTAATGGAGAATCTATGAGCACGAATCAACCCTCACCAGTCGAGCGCGGCGTTCCCGATATCTACCTCCTGGGAACAGGCATCATGAGTGTCTGGCACCTGACCCGCGAGGCAGAGGCGTGTATGCGGGAGAGTACGCAGGTCTTCCTCGTCGACCCCGGCTTCGGGGTCGCCGACCACATCTCAAAGCTCGGTCCCAAGGTTCACAATCTGCTCGATGAATATAAAGACGGAAGCAGCCGACTGGACACCTATCGGGCCATGGCGGCCAAAGTTGTGGCGGCCGCTATGGAGAATCCACCCGTGAGCCTTGCGGTCTACGGCCATCCGACACTGTTTGTCTATCCCTCCACGCTGATTCGCAAATCCGCCAAGTACCTCGGGCTCAAGGTTCATACTGCGGCCGCTGTGTCGAGCTTCGATACGATGCTGATCGATCTTGACCTTGACCCGGGAATGAACGGGCTGCAGATCTATGACGCCAACGCCGTGCTGGTCGAACGCCGAAGGCTCGACTCGGAGGTCCCACTGCTACTGTTGCAGGTTGATGCGGTGGAGTCGGCATTTCATATCCTGGCCCCGAGCCGGCCCAGCCGGTTCCGGCGACTCCAGGACCATTTGCTCAAGTACTATCCGCCTAACCATGTCATCACCAACATTCGAAGTGCGAGCTATCCAATCTTCGAACCTGAACTGATCCACTTCGAAGTGCAGAACCTGGGGAACGAGTTCGCCGACAAAAAGCTCGGTGGCACGGTATACCTGCCGCCAGCGAAACATTCGGAGTTTGACGAGAACCTCGCGCGCGAAATTTACGATCCGCTTCACGTGAATCGAATCACCTTTCCGCAGGAGTAACTGCCGCAAGGAGACGCCCGGTCAGCGACATCTCGAGTCCGGCCGTTACACCTACGATCGTTGGACCAACGATCGTCGTTATCGAAACGCTTGACTGCCTGCGCCCGACCAGCGTTCGGGTCGCCCAGGCGCTGGCACGTCCTCATTCTGCCAATGTGCTCCTCTGCCATTGGCATTTGCTTGACTTCTCCAGGGACAGGGTGACGGTGCAGGGAGCGGCGCACCAGGTGATAAGCGGCGGTAGGATCGACGTGGTCACCATCACTGCCGCCCTGCCCGTCGATGCTCTGTTCTTTCACGGACCGGACTCCGGAGAACTGACGGAAAGAGATACGCCGGCGCTGGATCGGCTGGCTGCGGCCGGCATCGACGTGGGCGGGCAGCCAATCTACATCGTGGTCGATCGGATGATGCTTGAGGCATCCCGTCGCGGGATCGTCACCAACGCGCTCGGTTCAAGCCGCAGCTGGGGGCCGAAGCACCATCAGGAATTGAAACTGCGCCGGTACGAGAATGCTACGGGTCAGGCGATCGTTCGCCCAAAAACGTACATCGCTCGTCCGCACGAGGTGCGTGCGGTGCTTTCCATTTTTGCTGAACGCGGCGAGTGCTGCCTGATAAAGCCCGCCTATGGCGAAGGAGGCCTGGGATTCCACATCGTCAATCCAGGCGAGCCCTTTCCGCGATTCGATTACACCGTGGTGGTGCAGCCGTTAATACCTGATCCGCTCCTGGTGGAAGGCCATAAGGCGGACATACGTTTCTATCTGCTCATTAACGTCGACGATCGTCGAGCATCCGGCCGTCTCAGTCCTGTCTTCATTCGCCGAGCCGCCGCGCCGTATGTTGCGCAGAATCTGCCAGCGGAGATTACGAACACATCCTACCGATTGCGCCAGGGGCTTCCGCCGGACATGCGTCCGCTTGATCTGACGCCAGGAATTTGCCGCAACCAGCGCACCCAGATCCTCTCCCAACTGGATTCGCTGGCGCAGGCCCTCGTCGACGCTTATTTCTGGAATGCTGCTCAC
>DATAQX010000111.1:0-2511 GCA_036264455.1 Silvibacterium sp.
ATCATGCTCATCGATTCGGTCCCCCCGGCGAGCGCGGCGTGGGCGCGGCCGGAGCGGATGGAGTCGGCGGCGAGAGCGATGGCCTGCAGGCCCGAGGAACAGAAGCGGTTGATGGTCATGGCCGAGACTTCGACGGGAAGACCGGCGCGCAGACTGGCAATGCGGGCAACATTGGTTCCCTGTTCGGCTTCCGGCATGGCACAGCCGAGGATGACATCCTCCACTTCTTTGGGATCGAGCGCGGGCACACGATCGAGTGCGCCTCGAATGGCGATGGCGGCGAGATCGTCCGGACGGGTGGTAGCGAGCGTACCTTTGGGGGCCTTGCCTACTGCGGTGCGGACGGCGGCGGCGATGAAGACTTCAGTCATGATGGACTCCCCTGCGGAATTGATGATACGCAAGCAGCGCGAGTCTTGGCCAAGGCAACTAGTTCGGGCTTTCGAGGGTAATCCAGGAACCGTTCTGAAAGTAGTGTGTGGCCGAGGACTTTTCAATGTATGCGTCTTCGATTCCGTCGTGATCGAGGCCGAGTGTACCGCTCCTCGAACTGGATATCTGCGAGGGGAGGCGCAGAGAGATCCCCCAGGCAGAACCGTAGGCGCCTAGAACTTCCGAGCCGAGCCATTCAGTGTCACGCTGGCGACGCAACGCGATAGGCGTCGTGAACTGCGACTGAAAGAAGACGTATAGAGTGGTGGCTCCATTTACGGAGCAGAGTACCGCCCAGTCGTCGCTTCCCTTCCGCTCCAGGGCCCCATGGATGACGTTTTCCGGGGTGCGAGCTTCGAAGGTTTGCGGGACCAAGCATTTTTTCTCATTGAGCTGGGCAGCAATGGCCGCTGGCAGGCCGGGAAATGAGGCGAGCGGAAGCAGACGGATATGGTAGGTAACTTCTTTTCCCTCAAGCAAGCGGACACGGCCGGTCTCAATCTGTTCCGTCGCCGCCCCCGCCGTGATTGGTTCGGACTGCGCAGCTAAATGTGATGGCTTTGCCATGGTTGCTGCGATGAGAACAGCAATTGCTGTTGTCGTGACTGTACGGAGAATGATCAAGACTCAAGAATCTTTTAGCAGATTAGATCAGTTCCTGAGCGGTCTGCCGGTTTGCAAAGTATAGGCAATGCGTTCCTGCGTTTTGCGTTCGCCGCAAAGTGATAGAAACGATTCGCGTTCGAGGTCGAGGAAATAATCTTCGGTGACCTGGGAGCCCGGTGTGAGTGCGCCTCCACACAGAATGCGCGCTACGTGGGTGGCAACAGTAACGTCGTGGTCGCTGATGTACTCGGCCTGGCGCATCAGGTGAATACCCAGTTTAAGTGTGGGCAGCACGCCTTCCCCAGGAACGGCGACTATACGCGGAGCCGGCGCAGTATAGCCGGTCTCAGCCAGGTAGATCGCAGCTTCGCGTGCATCGAGAAGCAGGCGTTCACGATTCATGGTGATCTGGTCGGCTGGCGCCAGCAGGTCGAGAGCGCGGGCTTCGGCGGCGGAAGTCGAGACCTTGGCCATTGCGATGGTTTCAAAGCGCTGGCGGAGTGCGTCCTGCAGATCGGCGGACAGGGCAAAGCGCACAGGCGCCGCCGCGTAGTCAATGCCTGAGGAGGCGCGAGCAGCGTCAATGGCATGGAGAGCCATCTCCTTCGTGCCTCCGCCACCGGGCACGAGGCCGACTCCGGTCTCGACGAGGCCCATGTAAAGCTCGGCGTACGGCTGGCGACGTGCAGCGTGAAGGGAGATTTCCGTTCCTCCTCCCAGACAGAGATTGAAAGGCGCGGCGACCACCGGGCGCGGGCAGAATTTGATGGAGGCTGTCATGCGCTGGAAGGCCCGCACGGCGAGGCCTACCTCGTCCCAATCGCCTTCCTGAATGCCTAGAAGGAGCTGCATGAGGTTTGCGCCAACGGAAAAGTCATTGGCGTCTCCGCTAATGACAAAGCCGCGAAAGTTGTGGACATGCTCGCTTGCGGGGTTGAGCGTTTGGGTGATGAGCGAAACGATATCGTCGCCAATGGCGTTTTTCTTCGAGTGCAGCTCCAGCAAAGCGATATCTTCGCCAATATCAATGAGTGAGCAGCCCGGATTCTTGCGGATGACCTTGTTCGCACGTCGGAAGACGGCAGCGGAGGCGATGCCTTCAGGTTGGTCGATAAGTTTGTAATTGCTCGTTGCGGGATCGAAGGTCGTGCGGTCTTCGGGCGCATCGGTATACCACGATGTATTGCCAGACGAGAGCAGTGTTTTCACCTGAGGGCTTACGTGGCCACCGGCGGCGCGGAGTTGGGCCGTGGTTTCGGCGACACCGGCAGCGTCCCACATCTCGAAAGGGCCAAGCTCCCAGTTGAAGCCGGTGCGCATGGCGCGGTCGATGGAGGCGGCCGAGTCGGCGATCTCCGGCAGGCAGTCGGCGGCGTAATTCCAGATGCCCGTGAGCAGCGGGAATAGGAAAGCAGCGGCTTTGTCCTTCTTTACATCACCAGCGAGGACCAGGCGCAGGCGCTCAGGGAGCGA
>DATAQX010000124.1:0-8191 GCA_036264455.1 Silvibacterium sp.
CCGACGATGGATGCGGACATAAGATTCGCCATGGTTCCGGCGAGCATGGCCCGCAGGCCAAGCCGCGCCAGATCATTGCGGCGGTTGGGCGCCAGCGCTCCAATACCGCCGATTTGAATGCCAATTGAACTCAGGTTGGCAAATCCACAGAGCGCAAAGGTGGCGATCGTAAAGGATCGGACATCAAGGGCCGCTTTTTGCGCGCCGAGCTGAGAAAAAGCCACCACCTCGTTAATTATCATGCGTGTGCCCAGCAGATCACCCACAATGCGGGCATCTTTCCAGGGAATGCCAATCAGCCACGCGATGGGAGAAAAGAGCACGCCGAGGACGGCGTCGATGCTCGACGGAAAGTACGGGAAGTGTTCCTTTAGAAGCCAGTTGTGAATGCTGCCGAACAGGCCGTTGAGAAGGGCTATCAGGGCAAGGAAGGAGATAAGCATGATGATCACGTTGAACGCGAGGCGTCCGCCGTCGATAGTGCCGCGGGCAATTGCGCCGAGCAGGTTTTCTTCCTTGTGCTCCATCTCCTTGGGCATGTGAACCACACCTTCAGTGGCCGGCTTTTCTGTCTCCGGTACGAGCATCTTGGAGATGAGAATCGTGCCGGGAGCTGTCATGATGACCGCGGCGAGCAGGTGCTGTGCCTCAATTCCGTACAAAATGTAAGCTGCCATGATGCCGCCCGAGACGTGTGCCATGCCGCTGGTCATAATGGTCATAAGTTCGGAGCGGGTTACTCCCGGGAGAAACGGGCGGATGGTGAGCGGCGCTTCGGTTTGTCCCATGAAGATGCTGGCGGCGACGTTCAAGCTCTCCGCGCCGGAGACTTTCATCGTCCACTGCATGATTCGCGCGAAAAAGCTGATTACGATCTGCATCACGCCGATGTGGTAAAGGATCGCGAAGAGAGCGGAGATGAAGATAATAGTCGGCGCTACCTGAGTAGCAAAGATCAGCCCGACCGATGAATGCTGTTTACCCAGCTCGCCGAAGACCATCTGCGAACCGGCGAAGGAGTAGGCGAGCATGTGAGTGACGGCTGCTCCAGCACTCGCGAGAAGATGCTGACCGAATGTCCATTCCAGAACCAGGACCGCGAAAACGATCTGCAGGCTGAGGCCCCAGAATACGGTGCGCCAGCGGATTGCTCGTCGATTCGTTGAAAAAACCCATGCCAGCAGGAGCATGGTAAGCAGGCCAAGCACTCCCGTGAATCGTGCCAATGTGTCTCCTTTGTGACACCATCCCTATGTGTTTGTGACACCATCCTATGTGCGAGGCGGGGATTCGAGAAACTGATTTTTGTTATCCGCGGTGATTATTTCCGAGATGAGCGGGGGAATTTCGGCTGGCTCCGCTGCAATCTCAATGGCCTCCGCCAGCAGCTGCTCGGGCTGGACGAACAATGCTTCATCATCGGCGAATAGCGTGAACAGCGGCTGTCCCGCCTGAACGCGGCTCCCGAGCTTGACGAGAATCTCAACGCCGGCATGGGCGGCGACCACTTCGCCGGCGCGCTCGCGTCCCGCACCTAACCGCTGCACAGCCCAGCCGACTTTTCCGCAGTTCATGTTGGCGAGATAGCCGCTTCGCGATGCGCAAAACTCGCGGCGAAACTTTGGCGTGTGAAAGCTTGCAGGATCGGCAAAGAAGCTGGTGTCGCCGCCCTGCGCCTCGACCATGCGGGTAAAAATGCCGAGAGCGCTTCCGTCCAAGAGTCTGGCCTCGGCAATAGCGTGTCCCTGTTCCGGCGTTTCAGCCTTACCGCCAAGGTGAATCATCCATCCGGTCAGGACCAGCGAAAGCTCTCGTATGTCTTCGTCCATCGGATGGCGTCGATTTGCCAGCAGGTCGACGGCCTCCCAGATCTCTAACCAGTTTCCGGCGAACCTGCCCAAGGGCTGATCCATCGAAGTTATCAGCGCGGCGGTGCGGGTGCCGGAGCGCTCGCCTATGTCAACCATCAGAGCGGCAAGAAAGCGTGCGGCGGCAGGGTCTTTCAGAAATGCGCCAGAACCGGTCTTCACGTCGAGCACAAGCCCGTTGAGACCAGCGGCGAGCTTCTTGCTCATGATGGAAGCGCTGATGAGCCACGGACTCTCAACCGAGCCAGTACGATCGCGGAGATCGTAGAGGACGCGATCGGCGGGGACGAGGTTTTTCGTCTGGCCGATCATTGTTGCCCCACACATATCGAGGACACGGCGAGCTTCGTCAAGGGAAAGCTGCGTGCGATATCCCGGGATGCTCTCGAGCTTGTCCAGCGTGCCACCGGTATGGCCGAGGGCGCGGCCGCTGATCATAGGCACGGCAAGTCCTGCGGCGGCTGCGAGCGGCGCGACAAGGAAGGATGTGCTGTCGCCAACGCCGCCAGTCGAATGCTTGTCGATTGTCGGGCGTTCCAGGCCCTGATGATCGAAGACTTCGCCCGAGTAGCGCATCGCCGTTGTGAGCGTATTTATCTCGCTGATACTGAGGCCACGCAGGAATGTGGCCATAAGCCACGCGGAAAGCTGTTCCGGAGGAATGGATTGATTTGCCGCGCCCGCTACGAGAAACTGAATCTCCTCTGGTGTCAGTTCGCCGCCGTCGCGCTTTTTGAGGATGAGATCGATGGCATGCATGGCAGTCATTGCGCGTCGAGATGAAAGGCGAGGGGAAAGAGTTCGGCGAAGGAGTGAAGCTCCGGACCGTTATCGCCGGGGAACAATACGACGGCATCAGGGGCGACGAACTCGCTCAGGACTTGCCGGCAGGCTCCGCATGGAGGACTAGCGGCGCCATTCAGATTAGTAACTGCGATGGCGACAATCTTGTGATTTGCGCCCCGATGGCTGACAGCGCTGAAGAGTGCAGAGCGTTCGGCACAGTTCGTCAATCCGTAGGACATATTTTCTACGTTGCAGCCGCTGGCGATGAATCCGTCTTCGAAGAGCAGAGCGGCGCCCACGCGAAACCTGGAGTATGGCGCGTAAGCATTCGCCGCGGCTTTGTGCGCCGCTTCCTGAAGTTGTTCAGCGGTAGCAGGATCCATCACAGGCAAAGAGTCTGACATAGTGTCTTGAGGCTAATGGCATGTACTGGAATAGAGCAAACCCGGTACCTCAAGTTCGCTCCCATTCTCCCGATAAGGGTTAAGTGGACGAGTTGACGCGTGAATTCCTGATAGAAGCCCAGGAGGGCCTGGACCGCATGGAGCGCTGCCTCACGGAGCTCGAGGAGCATCCTCAGGATGGCGAGCTTCTGGCAGACATCTTCCGCTCGGTACATACAATCAAAGGCACGACGGGCTTTCTTGGGTATTCGCGTCTTGAATCGTTATCGCACGCGGGTGAAAACCTGCTTGGGATGCTGCGCGATGGCAAGCTGATCGTGAATGCTGACATGATCAGCGCCCTGCTGGAACTCATGGATGGTTTGCGGGTGATTCTGCAGTCAATCGAAGAGGTCGGTCACGAAGGGCAAGGCAGAGATCGCGCAATGATTCAGCGCCTGCATGCTCTGCAGTTCGGCGAAACAGCCATTGAGGCGAGTAAGCCGACAGAGCGGGAGAAGCAGACCGTACAGGAATCGCTTCCATACGAGCCAGCCGCCAGCCAGGCTCAGACTCCATCCCAATCACAGGCTGCCGTTGATTCAACCTTGCGCGTTGATATCGATCTGCTGAACCGGATGATGAATCTGGTAGGCGAGTTGGTCCTTACGCGCAACCAGATTTTGCAGGCGAATAACGCCGACGCAGGTTTTACGCTGCTTGCGCGACGCCTCGACATGGTTACAGCAGACTTGCGGGAAGCGGTAATGAAGGCCCGCATGCAGCCGGTAAGTCATGTTTTCTCGAAATTTCCGCGCCTGGTGCGCGATTTGTCGCAGCAACTCAACAAGCGAGTGCGTTTGCAGATGGAAGGCCAGGAGACAGAGCTCGACAAAAGCCTGCTCGAGGCCATCAAGGATCCGCTGACGCATTCGGTGCGCAACTCGATCGATCATGGCATTGAAGTGCCGCAGGTGCGCGAGGCCGCAGGCAAAGACCCGGAAGGCCTACTAAAGTTGCGTGCCTATCAGGAAGGCAGCCACGTTATCGTGGAGGTGACCGATGACGGCGGAGGAATCTCCGTTGAGCGCATCCGCGACAAAGCGATTGAGCGAAAGCTGATTACCGCCCAGAAGGCCATGCAGCTTGGAGAGCGTGAGCTGCTGCAGTTGATTTTCCTGCCGGGATTTTCTACAGCGGAGAAAGTGACTAATGTCTCCGGGCGCGGCGTTGGCATGGATGTGGTGCGGACGAACGTCGAAAAGATCGGCGGCAAGGTCGAGATCGATAGTCGTCCCGGGAAGGGAACGACGCTTCGCCTGAGGATTCCTCTCACGTTGGCAATTATTCCTGCGTTGATCGTCCGCAGCCGTAAGCAGGATTTTGCTCTTCCTCAAGGTGCGTTGTTCGAACTGGTGCACTTAACCGCAGAGCAGATAAGGACGCAGATTGAATGGCTGGAGAATGCTCCACTTTATCGATTGCGTGGAAGGCTGCTGCCGCTGGTCTTTCTTCACAAGCTTTTGGAGCAGACGGAGGACGCCGAAGACGGAGCCGGCTGCTACATAGCCGTGCTGAATGCCGACGGACGGCGTTTCGGGTTAGTGGTTGACGGACTGGCTGACCGGGAAGAGATAGTGGTGAAGCCGCTTTCTGCCGTGCTTAAAAAGATCGGGCTGTTTTCCGGCGCGACAGTGATGGGTAACGGAGAGATGGCCCTCATTCTCGATCCGGGCGCGATCGCCGCGCGAGCTGCGATAAGTCTCACCACTGACGAGGAAGAAGCGCAGGCGGATGGAGCAAATCTCGACACCGGTGAAGCTGAGTTTCTGCTCGTTGAGGCCGGAGCGGTAGAGGCAGCGCTGCCCCTCGGAGACATCCTGCGCATCGAGCGGATTCCGTGCTCTGCGATTGAACGTATTGGGCGGACGCCGGTGCTTCGATTCGAAGGCACTTTGTTACCGCTTGAAGATTTCTCGGGCATACTCGAACCACAGCTGGACGCTGACGCGGAGATAACCGTGGTGGTTTGCCGTGACGGCGAGCGTCACGTGGGTATTACGGTTTCTCAGGTTCTCGATGTAGCAGCCGGCGCGCTGTTGGCTGAGGCGGGCACAGATTCGGTCGTCGCCGGAGTCACGCTGCTCAAGGAACGTGTGACCAGCGTCGTGAACCTGAGCAGAATTCCGGCGCTGCCCCCGTCGCTGGTTGACCCAATCATGTTGATGGAGGTGGCGGGATGACGGCCGGGCTTGAAACGAAGATAGAAGCAGGCAAAGCTGCCGCCCCGACCGAAGACGTGATTGAGATGTGCTCAGTGCTTGTCGGGGAGACGATTTTCGGCATACCGATCATGAGCATTCTGGAGATTCTCGGCACACCTGCGACACAGACCGTGCCGCTAGCGCCGCCTTACATTGGCGGCTTAGTGCATTACCGGGGAGAAGTCCTCACCGTGGTCTCTTTGCGTAGCTTGCTGGGCATACCCGGCCATTCGAGGCCACCGGACCTTCTCGTCTTCGAAGGGACGGGCGAATATTTCGGCTTGCAGGTCGATGCCGTGGGAGAAGTGATGACTGTTTCGCCCCGGGATTTTGAGGTAAATCCATCGACCCTTGACGACCGCAGGAAATCTCTCTTTGCGGGGACATACAAGTTGAACGATGCCTTGCTGGTGATGCTGGACCCGGCCCGCCTCGATCCAATGCAGTTAGCTCAATAAAGTGGCGCGGAGGCAGTATGCGTACACCGACAGTGAACGACTCCCGCTTCACGCGCAGCCTGGAAGCATTTCGTCCCATTCGAGCGTTAGCGATCGATGACTCGGCAGTGATGCGCGGTTTACTACGCATAGTGCTTGGGTCGTGCGCGAAGATCGAACTGGTGGGCATGGCCCAGGATGGCGAGGAGGGACTTAAAGCTATCGAGCGACTGAATCCCGATCTTGTGCTGCTGGATATCGAGATGCCGGGCATGAACGGTCTTGAAGTTCTGGCGGAGATTCGTGCCCGCGCTCTGCCGATCAAGGTCATCATCTGCAGCACACTTACCCGGCGTGGCGCCAGCATCACCCTCGAGGCCCTGGCACAGGGGGCTACAGACTATGTGGCCAAGCCGACTGCACAGCATGGTGTACGTGAGGGCATTGCCACATTAAGCCAGCAGCTTCTGCCAAAAATTCTCGCCCTGTTTCCTGCCCGAAGCAGACCGGCTCTCGTCGAGTTTCAGTCCAGGCTGTCTATTGCTCAACCGGTCGAGCCGCGGTCTGATGTGACATCGGACGCGATTGCGCCCAGCGTGCTTGTGATCGGTGTGTCGACCGGAGGGCCTGCGGCGCTCGAAAAAGTTCTTCCCGCGCTGCCTGCGGATTTTCCGCTGCCTGTTCTCGTTGTGCAGCACATGCCCCGGCTTTTCACTAAGTTGCTGGCAGAAAGACTCGATGGTTTGTGCAAGCTCTCCGTACGCGAGGCCGAAGCCAGCCCGCAAATGGAGAGCGGTGTTGTATATCTGGCGCGCGGTGACTGGCACATGGAGCTCACGGGTACGTCCGAGCATTGCACTCTGCGTCTTAACCAGAACCTTCTTGAAGAATATTGCCGGCCTTCTGTTGATGTTTTGTTTCGTTCGGCGGTCTCCGTCTATGGTTCCGGGGTATTGGCCGTAGTTCTGACTGGAATGGGTTCCGATGGCCTCGATGGATGTCGAGCCGTGCATGATGCCGGAGGCCGAATCCTGGTCCAGGATCGCCAGACAAGCGCAGTCTGGGGCATGCCCGGAGCTGTGGCCAGGGCCGGTCTTGCCGATCGGATCTTGCCGCTGGAGGCAATCGCCGGAGAAATCACGCGCCTGGCCATGCGCCACGGCCAGCGCCAGCCAACATGAAAAGATTGAGAGGTTGTTTTCCATGACCTGCACGGATGCGGATTTTGCTTACTTGCGTTCGGTCGTCGTCGAGCAATCCTCAAACGTGCTCGACGCCTCGCGTGACTACCTCTTTGAGCCGCGGCTGCAGCGCCTGTTGGATTCGACGGGCCTTAAGACGCTGGACAGTCTGGTCGCCGCTTTGCGCCGGCAACCCGACTCTGCGATGAAACGGTCAGTGGCCGAGGCCATGACCGTCAATGAAACAAGTTTCTTCCGCGATCGCACGCCATTCGATCTCCTGCAATTCGAACTGCTGCCTCCGCTGATCAGGCAACGTGAATCTGAACGCCGGCTGCGCCTGTGGAGCGCCGCCTCCTCCAGCGGACAGGAAGCCTATTCTCTCGCCATGCTGCTGCGCGAGCACTTTCCGCAGCTGAAAGATTGGCAGGTCGAGATATCCGGAAGCGATATCTCTGTCGAAGTCATCAACCGGGCGCAGGCTGGCCGCTATCAACGCGGCGAGGTGAACCGCGGACTGCCTGCCAGCTACCTGCTCAAATACATGCGGCAGACGGGCGATGAATGGGAGGTAATTCCAGAACTCAAGCGGGTGTGCCGCTTCTACCACCGCAACCTGTGCGATGGTCCGATGCTGCTGGAAAAATACGACGGAATTTTGCTGCGCAACGTCATGCTTTACTTTTCCAGCGAGGCGCGACGGCAGCTATTGCTTGATATGCATTCCATGCTGCATCCCGACGGCTTCCTGATTTTGGGGTCGAGCGAACAGCCGGATCAACTTGATCATTTCCGAGCGGTGCTGACGGCGAATACCTGTTATTACAGGCCGCTCCCATCGCGTGAATCTGCCCCGTGAAACCGCGGTGCGCATCCTATCCTGTACGCGAGAGATATCCTCAATGCGTGCGGATGACAGCCGACGAAAAAGTGCGAAGTGCCCGGAAGAAGCTGTCCCCTGGAGCAGCCGCGAAAACGGGTCCCAAGGCGATCCCTGATATGACCGCAGAGGACGACGCGGCCCTCGCGCTCTTCCATCCCGTTACGGCGGCGTGGTTCCGCGCGGTCTTCGATCATCCCACAGCTCCGCAACGCCAGGGCTGGCCGGCGATCGCGCGTGGCGAGAGCACACTGATTCTCGCGCCGACAGGCACTGGAAAGACGCTCACAGCCTTTCTTTGGTGTCTTGACCGCCTTATGCTGCATAGCCCGGACGAAAAAACGGAAGGCTGTCGTGTTGTCTACATCAGCCCGCTCAAGGCTCTTGCGGTG
>DATAQX010000146.1:0-5831 GCA_036264455.1 Silvibacterium sp.
CCGTTGCCGGTAACCTGTTGTCCCCAATTTGCCCACCCATCGCCAGGATTGGTGATATTTGGGTCCGGCGTCGTGGACCCGGCAAAGCTGTTTGTCACAACGACGTAATCTCCAGCAGCCAGGGCAATATTCTTATCGAAAGTAATTTCCTGCTGTCCGCAGGTTGACGAACATTTTTCAGGCAGCATGACGCTGGAAACGATACTCCCTGAAACGCCGGCCTGGGCACCAGAGATGACCAGGTAGGTCCCCCCCTTCCAGAAGCCGTTGGCCTCGGGGCTATAAGTGTCTGAGTCCGTGCAGGTATTAGCCGTCACAGTGGCGCAGTTAAGAATGCTCCTGTACTTCATGCCCTCGAAGCCGCTGTTGGCAAAAAACAGGTTCTTCATTATCTGGCCTGTATCGTAGAGGGTCTGATCGCCAAGATTGATTCCAAGCCGGGTGACAGTAGGCTGCACGTATGTGCCTGTAACCTGGATATTTGTCGGCGTAGTTGTTTGACTAAAGATATCCGGCGAAACACTCAAGAATGCAACTAGGAGGGGAAAAAACAAAATGACGGATTGCGACTGTCTGCGCCTGGTCGATGAAAACATGCAGTCAACTCCTGATTTCTGAGAAATCGGAAAAGAGCGAGGATCGGGCCTGTTACTATTAGTTACTTTTTTCGGGAACTTTGGTGGTGAGCATACAGCGTCACCCACTCCCTTATAAAGTTTTTATTTTTTGTTCCTGCGGACCCCGCCCGGATTAGCCTTCTGTAATTTGGTAATCGGCAGAGAGTGCTCGGGGATGAGCGAAAAGTAACATATGCAACGTTTTTTAATTACTATCAATCATTACCACAAAATATTTATGACTTCAACTACCAAAAAAAAACGAATTGCTTATTTTCTCAGCCAATATCCGGCTGTTCCCCATACATTTTTTTTGAATGAAATTCTTGGCCTGCGCAGTCTCGATTTCGAAATCGAGACTGCGTCTGTCAACCCGCCCGATCGCTCCCTCTCCCAATTGCCTTCTGTTGAAGCGGAGGAAGCGCACAGGACCTATTACTTAAAGAGGATTCATGCGTGGAAAGCCTTTTGCATTTTGGCAACAGTTACTTTCGTGCGCCCCGGAGTAATCCTTCATGGCTTAAAGGCCGCGGTAAGCCTAGGCAATTGGGGACTTTATCGTAAGCTTTATGCATTCTTCTACATGATCGAGGCAATTCTTCTTGGCCACTGGATGCACAAGCGAGGCCTTCATCATCTTCATGCTCATTTCGGGGGTCCGGTCTCGACTGTCGCCATGATCGCAGCTGAAGCGTGGCAATTCGACTACTCGCTCACCATCCATGGACCGGAAGAGTTTTATGAGGTTGATCTCTGTTATCTTCGGCGCAAGATCGAACGGGCGAAGTTTATCTTCTGCATTAGCGATTTCTGTCGCAGCCAGCTTATGAAGTGCTGCGATCCCGCACTTTGGGACAAGATACACGTCGTCCGGCTTGGAGTAGACCTTGAAGAATTCAGGCCTACCTCCCGAGAAGCGAGCCTTCCGTTGCAAATTGTCTGCGTCGGTCGTTTAGTGCCGGCCAAGGGGCAGCATATCCTCCTCCGAGCGTTCTCTCTTCTTCGCTCGAAAGGCCACCCTCTGCACCTGACATTAGTCGGAGACGGGCCGGATCGCCCCAGTCTCGAACGCGAGGTTGCCGAACTTTCACTGACGGAGCAGGTTACCTTTCGCGGCGCCATCAACCACGATCAGGTCCGCGAACAGATAGCGCGCGCCGATGTTTTTGCCATGGCAAGTTTCGCCGAGGGGATTCCTGTTGCATTGATGGAGGCCATGGCCACGCAGATTCCCTGTGTCAGTACCAACGTGGCCGGCATTCCCGAACTTATCCGCGACAACGTCGACGGCTTACTTGTCCCGCCCTCTTCGGCGGAGTCTCTTGCCGCCGCAATAGAATCTCTCGTTCTTGACCCCATCATGAGAGAGCGGCTGAGCACTTCTGCCCGAGCTCGCGTCATTGAACGGTACAACCTCGCCGATAACCTGAAGGTGCTGGCTTCGGCTTTTGAAAGTTGCCTCTCCTGAGAGAAGCCGCGGAATCCATGCCCATCCTCGACTCTTCCGGCCTTATGTTCGATATTTCGATCGTGATCGTTTCCTTCAATACCCGGGACGTCCTGCGGGAGTGTCTGCAATCTGTAGAACGCGAGTCGATCGGACTTCTCGTCGAGGTCCTGGTCGTCGACAATCATTCATCCGATGGCTCGGCGGAGATGGTCGAGAATGAATTTCCCCAGGTCCGGGTCATTCGTAGCGAGGTAAATCTTGGATTTGCCTCCGCGAACAATGTCGCCCTGGCGGTTGCGCGCGGGCGCTATCTGGTGTTGCTCAATTCCGACGCTTTTCTCTGCCCCAACGCTCTTACTCTTGCCGTACAGCATATGGACCAGCAATCCGCCGTGGGCCTGGCCGGCGCTAGGCTGGTTGGACGTGATTATTCGTGGCAGCCGTCGGCACGGATGTTTCCTTCCTTGCTGACAGATTTTTTTGTGTTAACTGGTTTGGCCGACAGGTTTCCGAAGTCGCGCATCTTCGGCCGCTTTGACCGGACTTGGGCCGATCCGATGCTCGCGGCGCGCGCAGACTGGGTTCCCGGAGCCTTCTCCATCATTCGTGCAGAAGCGCTGTCCACGGCTGGCCTTTTTGATCCCGGGTTCTTTCTCTATTCCGAAGAGGTCGATCTATGTAAGCGTATCCGCAACGCCGGATTCGAAGTCTGGTACTGGCCAGATATCGTCGTCATTCATATCGGAGGCGAATCATCACGCCAGGTGAAGTCTTTGGAAATGTCCTCGGCCGGCGCGCAGCTTGTCCTCTGGCGCATGCGCAGTACGCTGCTTTACTACAGAAAGCATCACGGCTCGGCGGCATGGCGCGCCAAAGTTCTGGAACTCGGACTCTACCACCTTACCGTCATACGAAATCGATTCAGCAGCGAACCGCGCCGCCAGGCGCGCGCAAAGCAATATCGTAATCTCGTGATGCTGATGAAGCAGGCATGGAAGGACACGCAAGGAGGCCGTGTCTCGCCGCCGCGACCCTGGTGAGGCATAGCATAGTCTCACCCCCTAGAGAACGATATGATCATCTGAAGGAATGGCATGAAACGTAGTCTAAAACTTGTATTGAGTCGCGTTTTGTCCTTTGTTCTGCGCTCTACCCGGGGTTTGCGTAAGAATTTCATTCGCGTGTACTCACATGCGGCCCTTACCGCTGATCTCGCGACGCCTCTGCCGGCATCGGTGGTGATCGAGGGCAGAGCATTCGTCTACGGTACCCGCAATATCAGCTTTGGCGAGAACGTCCTTCTCTATCCCGCTCTGCACCTTGAAACGCAGGAAGACGCCCGGATCGAAATCGGCGACGGAGTGGTCATCTCTCGCGGCACTCACATTGTCGCTATGGCTGGGGTCTCAATCGGAATGGGCAGCATGATCGGCGAATATGCCAGCATTCGCGACGCTAACCATAAACGCAGCGACGAATTCAGCTTCCGTGAATCTGGTCACACCGCCCGACCCATCGTTATAGGTAAGGAAGTCTGGATTGGACGGAGCGTCACGGTGCTAGGTGGAGTCACAATTGGTGACAAGGCCACGGTCGGTGCAAACGCTGTAGTTACACGTGATGTCGCACCCGGCGCGACTGTGGCTGGAGTACCGGCGGTTCCAATCCGGCTGCACCAGAGCGTCGAGTAGGCTTCGTGCCTGGTATTGCAGATCCTGGCTCCTGCACGTAAGCTAAGCGATTCATTGGAAAAGGAACCAGGTGCGCTTCCCGAAAATACCTGATCTATACTTCACCCATCCCTCAGTTCCTAATTATTAGGAGGAGCCATTCGTTACCTGCTGGTTACACATATTCCCTTCGCCCGGCACGGCGCGGCGGCGGTGATGGACCGGTTGTGGGCCGAGGATCTGAGAGGCTTAGTCGCATCGGTCGGCCCTGTAGTCATAGCGGCGCCGGAGCTGGCTAAAGTTGAGGATATCCGGGGATGGGGGCCGGCTACGGATTCGTTGTTAAAGACCGACGGCTTTGAATTCCTCGGCCTGCCCATCCACCATGGCAAGACGGATATATTTTTTGCCCAGCGCGTTCGCGCCGCCTTGAGACCTGCAGTTATTAACAGTGATCTGATCCACACGTCGAACCTCTTTCCTCCTTACACTTCACTATGGTTCGGGCACGATCTAGCCGTACGGCTCAATAAAAAGACACTCTTTGTTGTCGCCGAAGACTTCTACGACATGCTCAACTGGGAATGGGTCCGGACAGAGAAAAATGCCTTTCAGAAATCACGGCGCCGAAGAACACTGAACCAGTTGGACCGCGAAGTAAGGAAGCGCGTCGCCAATGCATCGCTTACCTTTCTCCATACGCCCGCTGCAGTGGCACGCTATCGGGAATATGCGGCAAATGCCGTGCACATCCGGCAGCCCGTCCATGAAAAAGAAGACGTTATCGATTCCGAGAGCTTTCAGGCCAAATGCGATGAGATCAGGAGTAATGCGCCGCTGAAGCTCATGAATGCCAGCCGAATGGAGTCGCTCAAAGGTACCGATTTCATCATCCGCGCGGTGTCAATCCTTAAACAGAGAAATATTCCTGTTAATGCAACCCTGTACGGAACGGGCAGCAAATTCGAGTCGTTTAAGCTTCTTGCTCAAAACCTGGATGTTGCCGATTGCATCGACTTTCCGGGCACTGTGGCGCCCGGCCCTGAGCTTCGCCGTGTCTTCGCGGCGGCGCATGTTTTTCTCATGCCACACCTCACGAGCGACTTTGGCCGAGCATTTTTCGATGCGATGGCTGGCGGTCTTCCGGTCATAGCATTCCGCTCCGTCGCGAGTCAGGACACGGTGCGGCATCAGCTTGACGGGCTGATTACGCCCAATGCAGATGCCGAGGGTTTGGCCGAAGGCGTTGCCCGCTTCCACAAAGATCGAGGGTTCCTGTTGCGCGCAGCAGAAGCGGCACGGGAACGCGCTCTCCTGAACACAAAGAGCATCTGGAACAACCTGCGGGCGCAGATGATCCGAGAGCTCTTTTAATCTTTCGATCTTTTTTGTGTCTTCGGAGAGGTCAAACAGGTCGCGGCATGAATCTCTGTTGGCGGATGCAGTGCTGAGCACCTCATTACGCTATCTTCCAGCAGTAACTCAGACCTCATAATATCAAACCGCGAGAACGATGCCTCTTAGGGGGTACACCCAGCGTACCCGCCCCTTGAGCTTTCAGCGCTAGTTGGTATAGCTCCACGTAAGTATCTGCTGGGTGGCTGATAAGACACCGGTGCCACCGGTAAATCCGACATAGGCCGTGTTTCCGCCAACCGTAGCCGGAATATTAATAGCGAAAGTAGTCGAATACGATGCTTTCGTCACTGTGTCGGTGATGGTCATGGTGAGATTGGTACCGTCGTATACCAGCTGCACCGCCATGATGTCGCCACTATGCAGATTAATGCCCGTCGAACTCAAATCGGTTGCAGGAACCGTAGGAATCGCGCCGTTAGTATAAAGGCCCGTTGAGTCCACACCTTCGCCCGAGTTGTTGAACAGATCGAACTTCACCGCCACGCTCGTTGGAATACCCTGGTACCCCAAGCCCACCCCAAAGCTCCCCTTTGCCGTTGTACCTTTGTTCTGGATTGCGAAGGTGAACCCATCCGCCGTTGCGTTTGTCAGCTGGAATGTAAAGTTCGTAGTGAACGACTGCACATTCACCGGCGTTGCAAACCACGCCGTGCCCTCCTGACCTATTCCGCCATT
>DATAQX010000221.1:0-5518 GCA_036264455.1 Silvibacterium sp.
GATTGCAGATTGCACCCGTTGCTCGCGTGGTGCGTCAGCATTTGTGCCAGTGTCCAGTACAAATCACGTAAATTCCCCTGGCTCAAACGCACTGCATCCGCATTCTCCGCCCGCATCCGCGCGGTCTTCAACCACACTTCCAGCTTCAGATCGATTCCCCCTCTTGCATGATCTTCGGCCGCGCTGAGATACGGCAGAGGCTCGGGATCGCCCTCTGTCCGTGCAAACGCAGGCGCGCGAAAAGGCTCCAGCGCTTCCATCGTCACGATCCACGGCGAAATTGTCGTGGCAAAATTTTTGGCGAGGAATGGTCCGAGCGGTTGATACTCCCACGCCTGCACATCGCGCGCTGACCAGTCATTCACCAGGCACAACCCGAAGATATGCGATTCCGCCTCGGCGATCGGAATTGCCTCGCCCTGCTTATTTCCCCGGCCAACAAAAAAGCCAACCTCGAGTTCATAATCGAGCGACCTGCTTGGTCCGAACAAAGGAGCCGAAGCGTCGCCGGCCTTCGTCTGCCCGCATGGCCTCTGAATCTCCGAACCGCTCACAGCGATCGACGACACGCGCCCGTGATACCCGATCGGAACATATTTGTAGTTAGGCAGCAGCGGATTATCCGGACGGAACAATCGGCCCACGTTCGTCGCGTGATAGATAGAAGCATAGAAATCCGTGTAGTCGCCGATGTGCGCGGGCAGTAGCATCTCCGTGCCGGCCTGCGGAGCCAGCAGAGCGGCAACGCGAGCGCGAGCACTTTGCCCCGAGAGTGATTCCATCAGCCGCGCCCGAAGCGCGGAAACCGCATCCCTGCCAAGGCCCATCAATGCGTTCAGAGAATCCTGCTTGCATGACTGGGCAATTTCATCGCCTAGCCCTGCAAACAAGCCGGCCTCCGCAGCCGCGCGCAGGTCGAGTATCCGGTCTCCGATCGCAACGCCGACGCAGGCGGCTCCGTCCTCGCGCCGAAAGATTCCGAAGGGCAAATTCTCCAGCGGGAAATCTGTCTGCGGATCGTTCGCACTCTCAACCCAGCTCCGCGTCACAGCCATCCCAGCGCTTTCAAATCCTCGATTGGTTCGACAAAAGAGCACGATCCGAAATCGGTGCCGAAGTCGCGGCGCATCGTGCCTATCTGCCCGGCAGTCAACGCATTCTCGTGCCAGCGGACAGTATCCTCCGTGAATCGAAATTCCTGCGGCGATTCTTCTTCAAGGGCCTGCACGATGAGCTCTTCCTCTTTTCCCAGCCACGCCAGCGCCGCGGCGAGAAATACATTCACAAATCCATGCATGGTTCCCGACGGACTATCGGCATCGTAGGTCAGCCGGTAAACCCCGCGCACAGGATGGTGCAGACCCGCCGTCGCTTTAAACGGAACCTGAGCATCTGCGCAATCGATCGCGAATCGCGCAACCGTCCCCACGCTGGGAAACGAATCCGGCGTCAATCCGCCCATTCGGATCTTCGCCCGCGCGCCATATTGCGCAAGCACCGGCAACATATCGTTCGTCTTCTCCGGAGCAAATTCCACATATGCCGTCAGACTCTCAGACAATCCCGACAACAGGCGCTCTGCATCCTCAGGCCCCGCTGCCTTCAGTTCAATGGTGTCGATCAGCGCCGCACCCCGGGTAAACGCGGCAATGCGGGCTGCGTCATCGATTGGATTACTCGAGCCGAGAACGCTCAGCACCCAGGCTTTTGCACGCTCATCGCAGCACACTTCGTTGAAGGCATCGGTAAACTCAGGCAGGCGGTCAACCGGCACAATCAACCTCCCCAGGGCCCAGTTTTCTTCCTCATCTGAATACTGCGCATAGTTGCGCACCACCGTTTTCATGTCGAGAGCAGCGGGAGGAAACAATCCCGCGTAGTCGATCAGCCCTGCAACCAGCGTGCGCATTACTCTCATTTCTTCGATCCTTGAAAGTGTTTCTTCAAGCCCTGCCAGCACTCGTAATATTCATGCTGCAAAATCTTTGTCTCAAGCGCAAATTTCGTTGGCCGCACCACAAGCTGCGTCTCGAACATGAACGCCAGAGTGTTATCCAGATATTGCGGCTTCAGTTCCGCCGCGCTCGCCCGCTCCCAGGTCTCGGCATCGGGACCATGTCCGGCCATGCAGTTGTGCAGGCTCGCTCCTCCCGGCACAAAACCCTCCGCCTTCGCATCGTACTGGCCAAAAATCAGGCCCATGAACTCGTTCATCATGTTGCGATGAAACCAGGGTGGACGAAAAGTATGCTCGGCCACCATCCAGCGCGGCGGAAAGATCGCGAAGTCTACATTCGCCGTTCCGGGATTCACCGTCGGAGCCGTCAGCACTGTATAGATCGAAGGATCGGGATGATCGAAGCTGACGGTGTTAATGCAGTTGAAGTTCTTCAGATCATACTTGTAGGGCGCGTAGTTTCCATGCCACGCCACGACATCGAGCGGCGAGTGGTCGATCTCCGCCACCCACAGCTGTCCCAGAAACTTGCTCACGATCTGGAACGCGCCATCGCGATCTTCGAACGAGGCAACAGGCGTGAGGAAATCGCGCGAATTCGCCAGCCCATTCGCGCCGATGGGCCCCAGTTCCGGCAGGCGAAATGTAAGACCGTAGTTTTCGCAGATGTATCCACGCGCCGCCTTGCCTTCAATCTCCACGCGAAACTTCACACCGCGGGGAATCAAACAGATCTCCCCGGGTGCAACGCCCAGCACCCCCAGCTCGGTATGAAACTTCAGCGAGCCTTCCTGCGGAACAATGAGCATTTCGCCATCTGCGTTGTAGAAGAAGCGATCGTGCATCGAGGTATTCGCGGCGTAGACGTGAATGGCAACGCCTGTCTGGAATGACGGATCGCCATTGCCTCCGAGCGTGATGATCCCGTCCACGAAATCCGTCCTGTCATCTGGGATGGGCACCGGATTCCACCGCAGCTGATTCGGCGGCGTCGGAACTTCCCTGAACGGCCCGCTCCTGATCATCTTTCCCGTCGCGTCGCTCACCTCTTCATACGGCTTGTGCGTCACGGACGGACGAATCCGGTATGTCCACGTGCGCCGGTTGGTCGCGCGCGGAGCCGTAAACGGCGTTCCGCTGAACTGCTCGGTGTAGAGGCCCAGCGGCGCCTTCTGCGGAGCGTTCTGCCCTTTGGGCAACGCTCCCGACACGGCTTCCGTGGCAAATTCGTTGGCAAACCCGGATTGATAACGTAGTTCCTTCTCCGACATCGACTCTCCTCTTTCGGCACACTCAGCGGCCCAGGACACTGCCAGCAAACCCTATAAGCTATCCGGACAAACGCGGTTTGGCAAACTCCTGGGCGCGACAGGTTGGCTCGGGTTTCGCCGTCCAGCCGCAATAGCCGGCAAGCATTTTATCTACTTCATCGCAACAATTGACACTCATGAATACAGTCCCTATACTTCGTCGAATTCAAAATGACCAATAATTGAGTTCCTAACTCTTATTGGATCGCTCGGAAATGGGTTGCACTATTACCATCTCGTCGGTAATAGGGATTCCGGCCGGCCCCCCTGCCCCCACCGGAGCCATCGGCAAGCTTGTTGTCACCGGGACCGCCACCAATCTCGCATCGGTATGGGTGGGTTATCAACAACCATTGCAGTTTCCAGTCACAAACGGGCAGTGGGCAGCCGAGTTGACGGTTATCCCAATCGATCCGACGCAATGGCCACTATTTTGTGGTCAGACGATCGACGCTCAAATCCCGGGATTGGTCAACGCGACCGACGATCCCAATAACACAAACTGCTTCGACTTTTGGCCGCATACAACGCAAACCCTTCAGTGTGACTGCCCTGCGATAACAGTCGATCCCCCCGTGGTCGCAGACTGCGCCGGAGGTCAGCGGGTCGTTACGCTCACCACAAATGTGACTCAGCCGGCCGGCCAGACTACTGTCCTCGAGTGGGACTTCGGTGATCCCTCACCAGACTTTGGCGGCGCGTTTCCGGTTACCGGAGCTGGCAGCAACACTGCCAGGCACCCTTATTCTCCCGGAACTTATACGGCACAGCTAACCACCGTCGACCCCCAGGGCTGTCCTCCCATCTCCGTTCAAGTGTCTGTCCCTTCCTGCGATTGCCCTCAAATACAGGACATAACCTTCAGCGATGGACCATGTGATGCGCAAGGAAATCGGCCGGTTACGGCAACGGTCGTAGGTGGCCCGTCTGGCGTGATCAGCTGGCAGTGGGTAGGCATCGATCCCCAGGCGCAATCGGGAGGCACTACCTATACTGAGTCGCTCCCCGGTGGAAGCACCAACACTCTGGTGGTCGTCATTCAGGCAGGTGCGTGCAAGCAGTCACTCTCAAAGACGCACACCGTGGATTCCTGTGGCTCGATAGTTTGTCCCTCTGTAACTGCCATCACCACCAATCCCAATCCACCTTCCGGGCCCGCCCCCCTCGCTGTTACATTCCAGGCGACAGTTACGAACCCTGGCGCTGTCGTCGGCGGATTTCAGTGGAACTTCGGTGACGGCAATTCAGTCAATACTCCCAACCCGACGGCATCTCACACCTATACCTCTACCGGCACGTTTACCGCCAGCGTCACAGTAAACGGTCCTCAAGGATGCAGCCCGTCTACGGCGACGACGACGGTCACAGTGACCAGCGGCAACGGCAACGGTCATTGCGGTTTATTTTGCAACATTCTTTGTGACATTCTGCTCATCCTGGCGCTCGTCCTGCTAGCTGTGGCATCCGTCGCTGCACTTGTGGCTTTTTGCAGCGGTGGTGCATCGCCACAAGTCTTGCTGGCCATAGCCATTACAGCGGGCGTAGGACTCCTCCTTCTGTTTCTTTGGGGACTGCTATGCGGAAAGTTTTTCTGCAAGCTGCTGAATGTCCTCTCCTGGATTTTCAGCTTCATTGCGGCGAGCACAGCAATCATAGGGATCATCATGGGCTTGCTGGGCAAGCCGTGTGGCCTCGGATTTCTTTCGGATGGCGCGATCTGGGGCCTTGCACTGGCCGTCGTGGGCTGGATTTCCGGCATAACGGGCTGCAGGATCTTCAATAAATCCGCGTGATACAACCGGGTTCGGATGGTGCGGCGTAGATACGCATCTAGCCACAACAGCGCTTTCGAGGCGTCACAGCAGAAGCGGGCGGCTCCATGGCAGAGGGCGCCTTTCTTGTCCGTACCCTTCTTCTGAGAAAAAACATTGTGAAGTGTGACGCTATCAGCAGAAAGAACACGCCGCTGCTTATTGAGGCAGCCACAATAACTCCGAAACCGAATCCGTGCGCCGCAACCCACAGCGCAAGCAGGCTTGCGGCCAGAAGGATCGAAGACAAGACCGCGCACCTCCAGCACGCGCCTAGCTCTGAATTCCAGATGACCAATGCGAGTCTCTCACGCATACTGTCCGCCCCTCACCTCCTGACCAATCGGTTGTCAGGTGCTCCGTGTCACCCTCACCAACCCCGGCAAAACCTCGCCGGCCTTCCCCAGCACGATCTGCGTGAACATCCCCGCGTTCAGCGG
>DATAQX010000248.1:0-4378 GCA_036264455.1 Silvibacterium sp.
AACATCGGGATAGAGCGTGGACTGGTCTCCGATGACTTCGATTTTGACCCAATCGGAAAGGCCGACTTCCCTGCCCAAGCGAGCAGCCCGGATGGCCTCATCGGCGGTGTAGCAGCCTGCGGTATTGGGGAGCAGAAAGTAACGCTGGGGATCGATGAAGTCGAGGAGAGATTCTTTGGAGCGATCGAGGTTCACTCGGCGCACAGCGACGGTGACCATCTCGGCGCCTGAGGCTTCGATGGCGGCCTGGGTTTCGGCGCCATTTTTGTACTTTCCGGTTCCGACAATGAGGCGGGATTGAAAGGCCTTGCCAGCGATGACGAGGGGTTCCATGAGGCTATTGTAGTGCGGAAGATAGTTTTGACAGCGTAATAGTCAGTCATCCGGGCGGCTATCTTTCAGGCTTTGATCGCACTTCCCTGGCAACCCTGTGCTCGCACTGGCAAGAAAGTTCGGTCATCTCTTTTGCGCTCTCGCGCATCTGGGAGCGATTCCCGAAATTGACTTGAAGCTTTTTGTTTTCGTGCTACTTATCATTGGCTCTGCAGAATGCTCGTGTAAGAATTCGAACGGAATGTCGATTCCAGCAACTACCAGCCCGCTTCAGGGGCTCATCACGAAGAAGATGACGCGCAGAGCCTGGCTGCTGATCCTGATCTGCGTGCCGGTGATTATTGTGGCGGTATACTACACGCCTTTGCTCATGTCCCTGGGCTGGCATGTGATGCATGGTTCGGCTGTCGATTACCGTGGACTTCGGGTACAAGTACCCTTCGGCTGGGTGGTCAATGCCACCTCTCCCGCAGACGACTATCCCGCAAATCCGCAAGGAATCATGCTGGAAAAGCAGCAAAAGACTCTCGGCTTTTATTCTCCCGGGCCCGAGACAATGTATTTCAACCTGCTGCAGCCTGACGGACGGAGTACGCCGCAGGAACAGGTCGCTGAGTGGGAGAGGCTGTTCTTGCAATCGCACCCTGCTTCTGACTTCGACACCGCCCACCGCAATGATCTGTCCGCAGATATGGACTGTATTGAGGCTATCCCGCACGCCAGCCATTCGGCTTCAGCGATGGCCTGTATCTCCCGGAAGCATGGCTGGGTCGCGCAGTTCGCCGGGTCGCGGGAGAATGTGCCGCTGTTTCTGAAAACACTCGATGGATTGAAGCAACGAACGCGAGGTTAGGTTCAGGCATTTTCCCGCGATCGGGCAGACAGATCTCCAGCAATCAACCCGCTAAACTGGAACCAGCATGAAGCATCGCACAATTAAGCACTACGAGTTAGTCCGTCGTCTGGGTACTGGCGGCAGTGGCATTGTTTTTCTCGCGACCGACACGTTGTTGATGCGTCCAGTCGTGCTCAAGGTGTTGAAGGGAGGAGCGCTCACGCTCGAACAGATGCGCACCACCGTTTTGCGCGAGGCGCGCATGGCCTCGGCCATCGAGCATCCCAATGTCTGCGCTATTTACGAGGTCGGCGAAGAAGGCGAAGAGGCCTTCATCGTCATGCAGTATGTACCCGGCCAGTCGCTAGACAAGCTCATCGCCAAGGGACCGGCAAGCCTGCAGCTTCTGTTGTCGGTAGGCATTCAGATTGCCGACGGTTTGAGCGCTGCTCACTCGCTTGGCATTTTTCATCGCGACCTCAAACCTGCAAACGTAATGCTGACGGATGGCGGGCTGGTCAAGATTCTCGACTTCGGACTCGCGCGCCGCATCAATCCTGAGGAAGCCGAGTTCGATCCGGCAAAGTCTTCACGCCGTGAACCGGGGCCGGCCATCGCTGCCTACACGGCGCGGGGCGGCACCATCGCGTATATGGCGCCGGAGCAATTCGTGACCGGCCAGAGCAGCGTGCAGAGCGACCTGTGGGCGCTTGGAGTCATCCTGTATGAACTGGCCAGCGGACGCCACCCCTTCGCGCGTCCCGATGCCGATGAGTTTCAGAGCATCCGCGCTATTCAGTACCTCGATCCGAAATCTCTTGAGGTGGCCGTCGAGTTGAATTCGCTTATTCTCAAGCTGCTTCAGAAAACTCCCGCGGAGCGCTACTCCAGCGCTGCTGATGTGCGCGAGGCGCTCAAGACCATCATGAAGACGTCGCAGATCGAGACCGGCATAATTCCCGGCGACGCTGCGGCGAATCTTCCTCCCTCCAACGCTGAAACCGAGAAGCGCACAACGGGTCTGCTTTCCATGCTTGCCGAGCGCTTTCGTGAATCGGCGGATACCAGGGAAAAGCAGAACACCATCCTTGTTCTGCCTTTTCAAAATTTTGGACCATCCGAGGTGGCTCCGCTTTACGGCTTCGCCCTGGCCGACGCCATTGCAGCCCGCCTGGCGCGCATGTCGTCACTCGTCGTGCGTCCATCGAGCGCGCTCATGCATCTGCCCATCGTGCAGATGGATCCTCTCGCTATCGGCCACAAGCTCCTGGTGGAGTGGGTGCTCACCGGCAATTTCATTCGCTCCGAAAAAGGCTTCGATCTCAACTGGCAGCTGCTCAATGTACCAGGCGAGAATATCCGCGCCGGTGGAGCCATCAGCGTGCCGTCGTTTGATCTCATTGCCGTGCAGTCGGAAATCTGCAACGAGGTCTTCGCGTCTCTGCAGGGACTGGGACAACTCAAACAGGACCCGGAGCGCGGCAGCGCTCGCAGCGAGCCCCTGGCCGAAGATCTGTCAGAAGAATATCTACAGGGCCGCGCCATGCTGTCATCGTTCATGCAGCGCACCGGAAGCCGCCTTGACCTTGACCGTGCGCGTGAGCTTTTTGACAATGTGGTGGAGCGCGATCCTTCATTTGCACCCGCCTGGACCGGTCTGGGCATTACACATCTTCAATATCTTCGCCATGGTTTTGGCGGCCACATGCACGTGATGGCAGCGCGGCGCGCCTTTGACCGCGCACTTGAGATTGATCCCGGCTCGGTTGAGGCGAATCTCTATCGCGTCTATATGCTTCTTTCGCGGGGCGAAAAGGAGAGCGCGCGCCACGGCATCGAAAACCTGCTTCAGGAGGCTTCGAACGACTGGAACGTTCGCATGGTCGCCGGCATTACGCTGAGAATGGACGGCATGTATGAACAGGCCCTCGACCAGTTCAACCGCTCGCTCAGTCTGAATCCCTCGAATGCTCCCGTAATCTACAACCACCGCGCTCGTGTCTACCAATATCAGAACCAATTGGAGCTGGCCGGCGAAGAGCTCGACAAAGGACTCACGCTCGAGCCGAAGCATCCCTTGCTGCGCACCTCTTACGCCTATCAGCGGATGCGCCTCGGCGATCTGCGCCAGGCCATCGAAATCCTCGAAGGCGTCATTCGCGACGACGACAGCATGCGCATCGCGTTTCCCACGCTGGCCATGTGTTACGCCATGGCAGGAGACCGCGACCGTGCCGCATCCTTCATCGAAGAAGGTTCCATGGCCGCTGCTGAAGCCGACAGCGAAATGGCCTACCGCCTCGCGACCTACTTTGCCGTCGATGGCGACGAGAGTGAAGCGCTGCACTGGCTCCGCCGCGCAATCTATCTGGGCAATGAGAACTATCCCTGGTTCGCGAAAAATCCCGCGTGGAATCGCCTTCGCGGCCACGGTGATTTCGAGCGCATCCTTGACGATCTGAAGAAGACCTACCGCCGCAACCAGAAGAACTGGAAGCGGCTGCTGGAAAATGTTCCTCAGGGATTGTCCTGAGCAGGTGTTTGCTCACGGACGTCCTTCGGAGCTGCATGCCGCCAGGCAGCCGTCAGGGCCTGCTGCACAATCTGTTTCTTTGCCGTTTTCAGATGTACATGCGTTGAACCGTGTTCTCCCCAGAAGCCCGGTACCGGCGTAAAAGCCTCTTTATCTGCCTGGGTGTACTTCAGCTGGTCGGGCAACGACAGCTTTACCATGGCGAAGGTTTTATCCGGGTAGGCCAGCGTTGCGAAAATCTTGCCGCGCACCCGGAAATCGGGGTGGTTCATGTGCTCGGCTTCGGCCGTTTCAGGCAGGCTGAGTGCGAGCCTGCGAAATTCATTAGGGGTCATAATGCCTCACATGTGCTGCTTCATTTCTTCAGGTGAAATGTCCTTGATGTGCGTACCGATCCACCAGTGGAAGCCGAAGGGATCGGCGACGCCGGCCGTTCTGTCCCCATAAAATTGATCGGCTGGCTCCCGCAGGTTCTTCGCGCCCGCCGCAAGGGCCTTCTTGTAGACCGCATCGCAGTTTTCGACGTAGATCATCAGGCTCATGGGAACGCCGCCGTAATGCTCGGGACTGTGGGCTCCTATGGCCGCGTTTTCGTCGGCCATCATCACGCATGAGTCGCCAATCTGGATCTCGGCATGGGCGACCTTGCCGTCTTTGTCCGCCATGCGGAAACGCTC
>DATAQX010000292.1:0-3711 GCA_036264455.1 Silvibacterium sp.
GCTCATGGGAACGCCGCCGTAATGCTCGGGACTGTGGGCTCCTATGGCCGCGTTTTCGTCGGCCATCATCACGCATGAGTCGCCAATCTGGATCTCGGCATGGGCGACCTTGCCGTCTTTGTCCGCCATGCGGAAACGCTCCGTTGCGCCGAAGGCCTTGGTGTAGAAGGCAATTGCTTCGGCCGAGCTCTTAAAATACAGATACGGCTGCACGCTGTGGTAGCCGTCGGGAATCGGTTTTACGTTTGCCATTGGTAATTCTCCTGAATGTCATTGATTGTTACGCACCGTGCAGACCGTGGATTGTAAAAATCTGACCTTCGCCGCAATCAGAGGAGCGGTACATGATTGAGATGCTCGGTCACCCGCGCTGCGTAGACGGTCGGCGTGAAACCGGAAAATGTCTGGAAATCGTGAATGAAGTGCGCCTGGTCATAGTAGCCACAATCGAGAGCCACCTGGCTCCATTCAATCTCTTCGGCGCGATGAATCTGGCGCAACACTCTTTGAAATCGCTGCACCCTGCAAAATGACTTGGGCGTGAGCCCGATTTGATCGTGGAACAGCTGCACAAACCTGCGATGGCTTAAGCCGATTTCGTCCAGCACTGACGACACCGTGGTGCGATGTGGATGGCTGCAGAATCGATGCTTCGCAAAGTTCACTGCCGGATGCAATTCCATCGGCCGGACCAGCTGCCGTATAAGGGCGTCTTGCACCCGCATGCACATGGCCGCGGTGCTGTCTGCCTCCTGCAACTGCTCGCGAATCTCCTCAACGGAATTGCGCCAGACGCAATCCAGCGCAATATCGCGGTTCTCAGCTTCACACGAAGGAACACGGAAGAAGGGAAACGAGCCTCCAGCCTGGAATTGAATGCCGAATACCCGGTCTTGCTGCGATGTATCGATGACAAAAGGCTCGGAGCGCGGTCCGGCAAGCACTGCGTGGCCAAATGATTCGAAGCGATTGGGATTCTTCCAATCGTAGGTGCGAAGTGCGTCGTCGCGAAGATTGAAGATAATGGCCACATCGCCCGTGGGCATCAGCCGCTCCTGCGTGTGCGTCTGGGGAGCTCCCTCCCAGTACCAGAAGCACTTCACGAACGAAGAAAGAGGCGCAGGCGGTGTGTAGAGGCGGTAAACCATGGCACGCCGATTATTGTAGTCACACTTGGTTGACCGTGCAGCAAAAAGGGAGCGCTTGAAGCACTCCCTGATGGCGCTGTTTGCACGTAAAACTAATTCCGCGTCGGAGTAAGCTCCATCGGCTCGGTCAGGCTGAAAGTCACGATCGCCCCCTTGGGCACGACGGCTGCATCTGGATGCTGCATAAGCATGTGAGCCGTCACCACCCCGGCTCCGACAACTGATCCAACCAGTGCACCTGCCGGGCCGCCGACGTATCCGCCGACGACAGCTCCCGTTCCCGCTGCCGCCCCATACTCGACTGCATTCTTTACCAGGTGCGATTTTGGCTGGATACCGCCTTCACTGTCCGTGCGAGTGCCCGGTGCTTCCGAGCCAGCAACCTGCGCATAGAGGTGATAGGCGGTCCCATCGGGCAGGATCACCACATCGGGACGCAGGCGCAGCGTCGCAGCCACGCCAAAATGGTGTCCCTGACTTACACCGATCACATGCCCCTTCAGCTCTGACCCGGTGGGAATGATCACGTGTCCATCCTTGGAAACGTCATTTGTCACTTCACCCTTAAAAGGCGCACCGACTGAGGTTTCCTTCGTCGAAAGCTTTTCCGTTAACCGAATGCGGATGTTCGTGCCTTCCGCCAGGTCGCTTGCGCCGGAGGGAATCGCACTCACGATGCCGTCGTCGGGATTCGGTCGCGTTTGTAACTCCGGCGAAGATGCACTCTGGCCCGGGATGGAAGTGACGATGTCGTAGTCGGGATTGCTGCCCGGCGCTGCGGCTGTAGCGGAAGCGGGTGATTCTGAAGCGGGCGTTGTAGTTGCCTCTGGTGAAGTAGCAGGAGCAGCTGCTGGAACGTCCGGCGATGGCTTGGCCGCCTGCGATGGAGCGGGCTGCGCGGGCGGGTTCGCAACAACGTCAGGGTTGGCGACGATTGTGCCATCCGGCGGAGGCTGTGACACGCCGGAATATGGATCTGAATTTGTTGCCTGCTGTGCGAAAGCCGCACTTGAAACCATCAGCGTTGCGGCCAGTGTCGCAAGAGTCCATCGATTGCCACTGCAGAATTTCGTCATAACCACCTCATTCGGTTGAACTCGCCGCTTCTTTATCGAAGCGCAGACTTCACCCGTCACAATCGAACTCGCTACCGCTTCAGACACCAAACTCGGGGAGCAGTCGCGAATTAAGCTGCAAAAATCCTGAGAAAAAAAGCGGCAGCGGCTGCCGCTCCTTTCATTGATGTATCAAGCGTAGTTGAGCTTTCGCCGCCAAGCCAGCGCGTAACAACGATGCGAACCATAACGGTTACCCGTCTTCCCTGCTTTGCTCGACGAGCAGGCGCGGCCCTCGGCAATGCGAACTCTTTGTTAGAATCGGCAAGGGAACCCTGAAAATATTGCGGAAGGCTCTTGTTTTGTATGGCTAGCTTCATCGACTCAATCGGCGGTTTGGCCGGTGAATCCATCCCGGTAGACCGCCGCCCCAAACTCAAAGACCGCTTACAACATCAGATTTCGAGGAGTGACATGACGGAGATTGCTGCAATCCATGCGCGCGAGATTCTTGATTCGCGCGGAAACCCGACCGTAGAAGCCGACGTTGTTCTCGCAGGCGGCGCGATCGGCCGCGCTGCGGTTCCGAGCGGCGCATCCACGGGCGAGCATGAAGCCGTGGAATTGCGTGACGGCGACAAGTCGCATTACCTGGGTAAGGGCGTGTTGCAGGCGGTAGAAAACGTAGAGAGCATTCTTGCTCCTGAGCTGACTGGCATGGATGCGGCCAACCAGCGCCTCCTTGACGCAACCATGGTTGCTCTCGATGGCACACCCAACAAGGGCCGTCTGGGTGCGAATGCGATCCTTGCGGTTTCCATGGCTGCCGCGCGGGCCTCTGCAAAGGCACTCAGCATCCCGCTCTATCGCTATCTCGGCGGAGTCAATGCCTCGGTTCTGCCGACGCCTATGATGAACATCATTAATGGCGGCGCCCACGCAGACAACAATGTCGATTTCCAGGAATTCATGGTTATGCCGGTCGGGGCTGAACGTTTTGCTGACGCACTGCGCTGGGGTGCGGAAGTATTCCATACACTCAAGGGTGTGCTGAAGAAGCGCGGATACAGCACGTCCGTTGGCGATGAGGGCGGTTTCGCTCCCTCACTCAAATCGAACGTCGAAGCGATTGAAGTGATCCTCGAAGCCATCGAACTGGCAGGCTTTAAGGCGGGTGAGGATATCGTCATCGCGCTCGATCCTGCTGCGAGCGAGTTTTACGACAAGGAGTCCGGCAAGTACATCTTCAAGAAGTCCGACAAGAGTGCAAGAAGCAGCGAAGAGATGGCGCGTTTCTGGCAGGAGTGGACACGGCAGTACCCCATCGTCTCCGTTGAGGACGGACTGGCCGAAGATGACTGGGAAGGCTGGAAATATATGACTCAGCTGATGGGCGAGCATATCCAGCTGGTAGGCGATGACCTCTTCGTTACCAATACCAAGCGTCTGCAACGCGGGATTGAAGAGGGTATCGCGAATTCCATCCTCATCAAGGTGAACCAGATCGG
>DATAQX010000337.1:0-7883 GCA_036264455.1 Silvibacterium sp.
GGGAAGCCACAGGTCTATAACCTCACCCTGGGTCTGGAGCGCGACAGTCAGCCGTTTATCACGATTCGCATCGGCATCCGCACCACATTTCTGAGAAATGCCATTCTTCCGCGGTTGAGAGATGCAGCGACATACATTGGAATGGCGATCCTGATTTCATTGATTGCGGCCGCTTTTGTGGCCAACCTGGCGCTGCAGCCGCTCGAACAGATCAGCTCGCGGCTGGATGCTCTATCGCAGGCGGAAGCAGGAACAGCGGGCGAGCTCGAATCGGGAAGATCTGCAGATGCTGTTGTCCAGGTCTCACACAAGATCGAACGCCTGGGCCGCCGGATGCGCAACGTGGAGGAGGTTTTTTCAGCACTCAAGGAAAATCTCGACCAGATTCTCTCTAACCTCCAGGACGGCATCATGCTTTTCACGCGCGACTCGCGCGCCGTGCTGGTTTCGCGCTCGGTTGAGCGCTTTCTGGACGTGGGCCGGGACCAGTTACTGGGTGCGGAAGTTCACGATATCTTCGATCGCAACACCGTGCTGGGGCGTACAGTGCGGCAGGCCTTTGACGCGGGCATGTCGATTGTGCAGGAAGAGATCATGACGGAAGCAGGCCGCAGGTTAGAGCTTTCGCTCGACTTCATCCATGATGACAACATCGAAAATGAGCGAGCCGCGGACCAGGGGCGCACTCTTGGTGCACTGCTGACGCTGCACGACGTGGAATCGGTGAGCGAGATCGAGAGCGAACTCGAGCTTTCGCGCCGCATGGCTGCCATAGGCCGGCTGACTTCCGGAGTAGGACACGAGGTAAAGAATCCGATTAACGCCATTGTGGTTCACCTGGAGTTATTGCGCAGCAAAATTGGCGGCGAAGCGACGGCGGCGCGGCACCTTGAAGTGATACAGAGCGAGATTCACCGGTTGGACCGTGTGGTACAGACGCTGGTCGATTTCTCGCGGCCTGTCGAGTTGCGGCTCGAAGATCACGACCTGCGACATATCGTGTCAAGCGTGCTGATGCTGGCCTCGGCCGGACTCGAAACCTATAACATTACCGTGGTGAGCGAATTGCCGGCCTATCCAGTGATGGTCAAAGTGGACGCCGATCTGCTGAAACAGGCCTTGCTGAATGTAGTTCTGAATGGAGCGCAGGCCATGTCGGATGGCGGTGAGCTTTCCGTGCGGCTCAGGGAGGATGGGCGGATGGCTATCCTCAAGATTCAGGATCATGGTGAGGGCATAGCGGATGAGATCCGCCCTCGTATTTTCGACCTCTACTTTACGACGAAGCGCGACGGCAGCGGAATTGGGCTGGCAATGACTTACAGAATTCTTCAGCTGCACCACGGGCAGCTTGACGTAGAATCGAAGGTCGGGGAGGGGTCGACCTTCACACTGTGCGTACCTGCAGCCAACCTTTCCGATCCAAGACTGCGCGGTCTTCTGGAAACGAACATACCGGTCACTAAGGGGCCAAGGGAATGAATTCCGCAAGCAAGATCGCGGTTCTCATGCTGCTGTGCATGATCGCTGGCTGCAGGCATAAGACTCCTCCTGTGCCTCCTCCGGCGGCACAGGCGCCTATTCTGCCCCCCAGCACCCTCACACAAGGAGCGCCTCCGCCACAGCTGCCCCCAGCGGAGACTCCCAAGGTAGGTCCACCGGGATCGGATGTAGCAGCGCAGGAGCCCCCGCAAAAGACGCACCATGTGACGCACCGTAATAAGCCTAAGCCGACTGACCAGGCTCAAACGCCCACTGGTCCAGCGCAGGCAGCCACACCCGCCCAGCAGGCCTCTACCGGTCAGCCACCGGAGATATCGCCCATCGGTCAACTCTCCAGCACCGGCGGAGGCGGCGGTTTACCGAGCAGGCACGATATCCTGGACCAGATTACGGGAACGGAGAACGGCCTGAACGGCATCAAGCGCACCCTTACCACGGACGAACAGACAACGGCGACGCAGATTCGCACATTTCTGACCAAGGCCAAGCAGGCGCTCGAGCAAGACGATCTGGACGGAGCGAACACACTGGTAACCAAGGCCAAGGTGTTGCTGGCTGAGCTGACGAAGACCTGATGGCTGGATTAGTGACGCTACCGCTCACCCCATTTGAGCTTGGCGCGCAGGACATCGAAGAATCCCGTGGCACCCAGTCTTACCAGCTTGACGGTGTGGTTTGAACGGCGGCAGTGGAGCTCGTCACCGACTTTCATCTGAACCGCCTCCTGCCCGTCGACAGTAAGGAACGTCTGGTCGGGGACACCAACAATGTTGACCGCAATATTGGCCTCGCCACGCACAACTATGGGGCGGAGAGTCAACAAATGGGGGCAGACCGGTGAGACGACCAGGGCATCGACATCAGGGACGAGGATGGGACCGTTGGCGGCGAGCGAATACGCGGTTGAACCCGTGGGAGTAGAGATGATGACTCCGTCAGCGCGGAAAGCAGCGGCCAGCTGGCCGTCAAGCGTGATGCGGAAATCGCCCATGCGCGCAATCGCGCCCTTTGCCACGACCACATCGTTCAGCGCCTCATGCTCACTGAAGAGATCGCCATCGCGCCACAACTCACTGTGCAGCATCGAGCGGGAATCGGTAGTGAAGCAGTCGTTACACCAGCCTTCGAGCGTGGAATAGAGGTCGGTAAGACGCACCTCAGTGAGGAAGCCGAGCGACCCGAGGTTGACGCTGAGAATCGGCGTTCCGGTTTTGGCGAAAACGCGGGCCGCAGACAACAGGGTACCGTCTCCACCGAGCACCATGACCAGATCGGGCTTTGCCGCCGGCATTTCATGCCGAGGAACGATGCGGACCTGTTGTGCGTAATTGCCGCTCACCGGGTCAAGGATCGGATTGAGCCCGTGCGCCTTCATCCAAAGCACAAGGTTTGGCAATATCTGGAGAAGCTCTTCTTTTTGCGGCTTCGAGATGATGGCTACGGTGCGCATGAATCAACAGTGTACCCAAGGCATTGCGATTCTTACCGAGGACCTGGCAGCTCCGTCATGAAAATTCGATCCAGCGCGCATGCAGAAGGAATTCGCGGTTGCCTTCGGCTCCATGGATGGGCGAATCAATAACCTCGATTTCGACTCCGCCAATTTCCGTAACACAGCCGCGGACGCGGTCGACAGCCATGCGGTGCGCGACAGGATCGCGGACAATTCCCCCTTTGCTGACGTGCTCGCGACCGGCCTCAAACTGCGGCTTGACGAGAATGACGGCTTCGAGAGGTTTCTGGTTGCGAGGCTCTGCACTGATGGCCTGCACGACAGAAGGCAGGACAAGAGTGGCGGAGATGAACGAGACGTCCATTGCGAGGAATTCGATGCCGGATGGCAGATCGCCGGGGAGCAGATTTCGGGCATTCGTGCGCTCCATGAGCGTTACGCGCGGATCCCGGCGGAGGCTCTCCGCAATCTGGCCATAGCCGGTATCGACAGCCAGCACGCGGGCGGCGCCGTGCTGCAGCATACAGTCGGTGAAGCCGCCCGTAGAAGTGCCGATGTCCACGCTGAATCGTGCAGTGAGGCCGATCCGCCAGTGACGGAGAGCTTCTTCGAGCTTCAGGCCACCGCGGCTTACGTAACGAAGCTCCTCACCCAGAAGACGCAAGGCCGCGGCTTCCCTGACGGCGCTGCCGGGCTTCTCGACCTTCTGCTCGTCGACCAGAACGCGCCCGGCGAGGATCAACGCCTGGGCCCGTTCGCGGGTGGAAACCAATCCGCGCTCGACAAGCAACCTATCCAGCCTTGTTTTCATCTTCAGGCGATATCCCTTACTTAAGACTCTTAGGACATAGACAAAATAAAGCAATTTTGCGGCGCTCTATTGCTCGGCATCATAGAATACTCGTGGAACCGACGGCATGCCGCAGGATTTCTCCAATCCAGAGCTCGATGCTTCCCGTACTCCTCACAGAACCGAGGTGGACGACATGGGCCTGCTGACAAGGATTCAGTCTGGCGACCAGGAGGCCATGTCCGCCCTGTTCGACCGTTACGGGACAATGGTGTACTCGGTGGCCCTGCGGGTATTGAAAGATACTGGTGAAGCCGAAGATGTAATGCAGGAGATCTTCGTGCAGGTTTGGCAAAACCCAGGCGCTTTTGTCTCCGGCCGAGGATCGCTCGGAGGCTGGCTGGTGGTGGTGGCGAGAAACCGCTCGATCGATATGATCCGCCGCCGGCGCCCTTCGGATCCGGTCGAATTATTCGCCCTGCCTTCTTCGACCAATCTGGCTAAGGAGGCGGAGCGAAATTCGCTGCTGGAAAAGATTCGCGGGGTGATGCACTCTCTGCCCGATGAGCAGAAGAAATCTGTCGAACTTGCCTTCTTCGAAGGCTTGAGTCATTCGGAAATAGCTGAGAAGACCGGTGATCCGCTGGGAACGGTCAAGACAAGAATTCGCCTTGCGTTGATTGCGATGAGAAAGGCGTTGAACGTTTGACCAATATGCCCCACATTTCGCAGGAAGATCTGGCGCTTTACGCCATGCAGGCGCTGACACCGGAGGAGAATCATGTCGTTCAGGCCCACCTGGATGACTGCGCATACTGCCGTGCCGCACTCGCCGAGTCGTTTGTGGATGTCGCGCTGATTGGCATGAGCGCGGAGCAAAAGGCTCTCCCCGAGGGGGTACGGCAGCGTCTTATGGCGCGAATTGCGAATACTCCGCAGGCAGCGGCTTCAGTGGTGAAACCCGCTGCGGATTTGCCGGTCCAGGAAAAGCGCACGGCCGGATTTGGATGGGGATGGCTGGGGTGGGCTGCCGCAGCGGCCACCCTGGCAATTGCAGCATATCTGGTCTATGCCAACCTCCAACTGGAGCGCAAGATCAATGAGAATCGTGGGCAGATTGCGCAGCTCGCTGCACAGGCAGGCCGGGCGCAGGAGCTTACAGACGCACTGACATCGCCGACCGCTAAGCGAGTAACGCTGACAGAGAGCAAGCAGCCAGCGCATCCGGTGGGGCATGCAACCTACCTGTCACAGCGGGGCGCGCTGATTTTTGTCGCCAGCAACCTGCGTCCCCTGGCCGCGGACAAGACCTATCAGCTGTGGCTGATTCCAGCTGACGGCAAAGCTCCCATCCCTGCAGGTTTGTTCCGCCCGGATGCGGGCGGCAGCGCCTCGGTGATTCTGCCTCCGCTGCCGGTTGGCGTCGAGGCCAAAGCTTTTGGTGTGACCATCGAAGATGCGCAGGGCTCAGCGACACCGACACTGCCGATTGTGATGGCCGGACAGTAAGACAGCCTGCTTTCTAAATCTGCACAATTCCCTTCCGTATCGACTACACTTGTCCGGTCCTATGGCAAACATACAATCACGCTTTCCGCACCCCATCACTCTGGCCGTCGATATCGGCGGCACCGGCATGAAGGTAATGGTCCTCGATGCCCGCGGCAACCCGTTGACCGAACGGCTGCGCACGCCTACTCCCGATCCGGCGACACCAGCGCGCATGCTGGCAGCGCTGGACAGGATGCGCAAACAACTGCCGGCCTGCGATCGCGTCTCGGTGGGATTTCCGGGCGTGATCAAACAAGGCAAGACGCTGACGGCCGCAAACCTGCACCCGAGCTGGGTTGGATATCCGCTGCGGAACACGCTCGAGAAGCTATGGAAGCTGTCTGTTCACCTTGCGAACGATGCCGCAGTACAAGGCTATGGCGCGATCAGCGGCCGAGGCGTGGAACTGGTGCTGACGCTTGGCACCGGGCTGGGCTCGGCGCTCTTCACAGACGGGCGTCTGTGCCCGGGGCTGGAACTGGGACACCATCCGTGGCAGAAGGGCAAAACCTACGAGGACTACCTGGGCCGCAGAGGTTTGAAGAAGTATGGGAAGAAGCGATGGAACCGCAATCTGGAGAAGGCGATCGAGCAAACGTCGAAGACTTTCAACTGGGATCGCCTGTATCTGGGTGGAGGCAACGCCAAGGAAATCAATTTCACGCTCCCGATCTACGTTTCCACGATCTCGAACGAGGATGGTTTGTTCGGCGGCGTCGCTCTTTGGCGCTTCCAAGGCTGACAAGGCCTCAATCAGGCGGGGTGAGTGGATAGATGGCGACAACGCCGTCATCAAGGATGGCAATAGACTTTCCGTCGGGTGATAGCTGAGCGTGGCTGAAGACGGATGAGGCGCTCTTCTCGAAGAGCGTCTTCTTCCGGTCGACCTCCTCGACGATAAAGCGCTTGTAGGCAAGGCAGTCTTCATCCAGGTCTTCCATACAATACTCAAGCGCGAAACGAGTGCCTCCTGCGGCAATTCCGACAATTCCGCGGAGATACAACTGACCTCCGGGAGTTAACACAAGCGTCCTGGAACCGTCAGGCCTGACGATGAAGGTTTGAGGGCTATGGAAAAGCCCCTTTTCCTGTCGCGATATCAGGAGATGAGTGGGATCGAGGAAGCCAATCGGGTGCAAAATGACTGGCTTTTCGCCTTCATCGTAAGACCAGGGCGCGCCGTCGGGGGCGAGGAAATTCGCGTCAGCCGTTAGCACGATGATCTTGTTGCATGAGTAGCTGGACTTGTCCTTGCAGCGTACGCCAGCAACGCGCTCGTCACCCGGGGTCCAGTCTTCCACCGAGTTCGCTTCTGTTGACTGGTCGATCGCAATGGTGGTGAGAAGGCGCAGCGGAGCGGCACCGTAGAATTCGAAATTGCGTCCGTCGGCCGAGAGGAGCGGGATAGTACGCCGCGCGGGGGTGACCCAAAGCCCTTTGGGCTTTTCGGCGAGCTCTCCGGACTCGATCGGCTGAAGATGGGTATCGAGAAACTCCAGCTTGTTCCCTTCCCATAGGACGACGGAGTGGTTGGGACCGGCAAAGAGTGTGAGGTCGTCTTCAAGAGGCCAGTCGTGGCTGGCAATTTTCGCCCCGCTGCTGTCGAAGACGAGAACGCGCAGAGCATCGGGTTCGGAATGCGACCTGAAGGTGCAGGGAGGGTTGGTAGTAAAAGCCACAAAGATGTGGCTGGAGTCGAGCCAGAACAGCCGGGTCCCTGCGGCGTGCTCGTGCAAACAAGCGTGCAGAAGGTTGCTGGTAAAGAAACCTTTGGGAATACCGAAGGGCCCGAGAGAAATTATGGTTGGCTTCGGTTTGTCTTCTCCGTAGCCGGCCATGGCTACGACTGCCCATGTGGGCAGCAAGAGCAGCGTGAGCAACCATACGAGACGGCGTGCCGAGTGCATCCTCTTATCTTCCCTGTGGGATCAGGCCTTTTGTTGAGCGCCTGTGTTTCCTGATAAGAGGTTTAACTGATCGTCCAATACCTTTCAAGGATGTAAACGATCTCGTACACCAGGGCGAGGACTTCCCTTCTTGCGAGCCGCAGCGATTCTAGTCGGGATAGGATGCGCGGGGAAATATCTTACCGTCTCCAATGCCGCATCTCCCCGGAATTCTTGACCCACTCATTCGAATCCATCTATCCTTCGAGAACACGTGGAGGTGCGGCGTTGGCCTGTGATGAACGCCTGCATACTTGAGGATTGTCAGGATTTCGGAAACGCAAAAGAGATTTTTTAAGCGGAGCATTTTTTCATGCGGTTAGATCGTCCCTCAACTCTTAACTGGATAGGTGCAGTTCTTGCTCTCTTTGTATTGCTTCAGGTCCCTGTGTCGTATACGCAAACGCGTATTAACGACAAAGATATGGCAAGCCTCATGAAGAATCTGAGAGACGATGCGAAGAACTTCCCTCCCCCATTCAAATCGGCGCTTCACAAGAGCATGATTCGCAATACCAGCCAGGAAAAGGATGCGAAAGAGCTTGCCGATCAGTTTGAGAAGCAAACAGATGAGATGTGGAAGCGGTTCAAGAGCAAAAAGAAAGCCGATACTGAACTAAGACAAGTAATGGACACAGCG